>NZ_CP056771.1:314049-628098 GCF_013394915.1 Buchnera aphidicola (Aphis gossypii)
ATTGGAGCTATTGAAATTATTAATCGTCGTTTTACAGGAAATAATTTTCATGTCTATATTCAACCTAATAGATCAATTGATCCAGAAGCTATAAAAGTTCATGGTATTACTAATGATTTTTTATTAGATAAACCATCATTTAAATACATAGCTAAAAAATTTTTTAAATATATTCAAAATACGCAACTAGTGATTCATAATGCATCTTTTGATATAGGATTTATCAATCAGGAATTCTCTTTATTAAAAAATAAAACAATAGATATATCAAAATTTTGCTCTATTATTGATACTTTAAAAATTGCAAGGAAATTATTCCCTGGAAAAAAAAATACATTAGATGCTCTTTGTAATCGATATAAAATCAAAAATTCTCATAGAGTTTTACATGGTGCTCTTTTAGATTCTTTTTTATTAGGGAAATTATATCTTTTAATGAGTGGTGGTCAAGAATCTATGTCATTTTATAACGATATTGAATATGAAAATAATTCTCAATCTTTCAATAAATTGACAATCAATAAAAAAAAATCTTTAAAGATATTAAAAGCAAATACAGAAGAATTAAAACTTCATAGAAAATATATAAATTATATGAAAGATATAAAAAAAAATAATTTTTAAAAATTAAATATTAATAACTATAAAAAGATCATTGACTGATTTTTTTAAAATATGTACAATAATAAAATTATAAAAGGTGCGGTAGTTCAGTTGGTTAGAATACTGGCCTGTCACGCCGGGGGTCGCGGGTTCGAATCCCGTCCGCACCGAAAAAAATTTTTATCTTTTTTAATATAAGTTAAAATAATGTATAAAAAAATTATTTATTCTGAATTAAATATTTCATTAAATGTATTAAAAGATTTTTTAGAAAATAAAAATCAAATAAAAAATATTGAAAACTCTGCAATTTTAATTTCAGAAGCATTTAAAAATAAAAAAAAAGTGATTTCCTGTGGAAACGGAGGTTCTCATTGTGATTCTATTCATTTTGCAGAAGAACTTACTGGAATTTACAGAGAAAAAAGATCAGGATATCCAGCGATTTCAATTTCTGATACTGGTCATATTTCCGCAATAGGAAATGATTTTGGATATGATTATATTTTTTCACGTTATATAGAAAGTATAGGAAATTCTAGTGATATACTACTAGCTATTTCCACATCAGGTAATTCCAATAACATCATTAATGCAATAAAATCAGCACGTAAAAAAAACATGAAGGTAATCTCTCTAACAGGAAATGATGGGGGGAGAATAAAAGAATTATCAGATATAGAAATTTGCGTGCCATATTATGGTTATTCAGATCGAATACAAGAAATGCATATTAAAATTATCCATATATTAATATTAATTATTGAAAAAGAAATGATAAAATAAATAATTAGTAAATGATTTTATTTCAATAGTTTAAAATCCTAAAATAACACACATTATTTCCACTTTTCTAATAAATACTATTTTATAGTTTTGGAATTTTTTTATGAGTGAGAAATATATTGTCACTTGGGATATGCTTCAGATTTATACTAGAAAATTAGCTAGTCGATTAATTAAAATAAATTCATGGAATAGAATTATTGCTGTTAGTAGAGGCGGTTTAGTGCCTGCTTCTTTATTAGCAAGAGAATTAAGCATTCGATATGTTGATACAATATGTATTGCAAGTTACAATGACAATTGTTTACAAAAAAATAGAAAAATTATAAAAACAACAAAAATTAATAATGAAAAAGTTAATAATGAGAAAGTTATTGTAGTAGATGATCTTGTTGATACAGGTGGAACTGCAAATATTATTAGAAATTTATATCCAAAAGCATATTTTGTAACCATATTTGCAAAACCTATGGGTAAATTATTAGTAGATAATTATATCATAGATGTCGGTCAAAATATTTGGATTGAACAACCTTGGGATATGTCAATATCTTATATCCCTCCTCTTATTAAAAAAAATAAAACATTTTGACTTTACTTTTTTTATGTAATTTGTAGTAAGTTTTACAAAGATAAATGTTTAGTGCATTTCTAAAAATATATGAAAAGGATCTATTCATGAAAAATGAAGAAAAAATAAATAACCGAACAATAGGCGATATTAAAAAAAAAGAAACTATCCATTTAAGTGATAAAGATAGTTTAATTAACACTTTAAAAAGTGAATTAAACACATCTGAAGAAAAAATAAAAGAAATAATTTCACAACAGAATAAAGAAATCTTCAAGATAACAAATCGATTAATGAGTGAAATTGAAAAATGTCAAAAATTTTCTTTGGAAAATTTAATTACTGAATTTCTTTCGATTGTAGATAACATTGAGCGTGCTGCTGTTTTAATAAAGCAAGAAAAAGAAAATATATACGCTGAAATTTTAAAAAATATTGAAAATGTTCTTTGTTTGATAAAAAATATTTTTATTCAATTTAAAGTATCTAAAATATGTGATGTTGAAGCGAAGTTTGATCCTAATGTTCATCAAGCTATATCTATACGATATGATAATAAAATTAAATCTAATAAAGTACTTGAAGTTATGCAGTCTGGTTACATCATGCATCATACTCGTTTGTTACGTCCAGCAATGGTTGTAGTATCGAAAAACAAAGCTAATAGTTGTTAAAAAAATAATAGAATTAAAATATTATTTTTTTAAATTAGATTAATATTGAAGATTAATTTTTTATTTAATATTTTTAAGTTTTAAATTTTTTTTTATAACATAATACCTATTCCTTCTTCTTTCTTTAGGGTCTATTATTAAATTTCTATAAATTTCAATTCGATCACCATTTTTTATTTTTTTATTTAAATGAACTAATTTATTATAAATACCCACATTATTTTTATAAAATTGTATACCTTGGAACATACTCAGTATATTTGAAGCTAATATAGCATCTTTTACAGTTGAGTTAGATTTTATATAAATTTTTTTAATATATTGTATCTCTGATAACGCATAGATAATTGTTACTTGAATCGTATTCATAAAAATTTAAGTTTTACATTATTCATAAAAATTGACTAACATAATTTTTTCAAAAAATCAATCTATATTACTTAAAACATTTAAATTAATTTGTTTTGGATCATATCCAACTATGTTAAATAAAAAAAAATATAATTTAAAATCACCTATTTTTTGTATAAATAAAAAAGCTCATTATCACTACTTTATAGAAGAAGTTTTTCAATCAGGTTTAGTTTTAAAGGGATGGGAAATTAAATCAATTAGATCAGGTAAAATAAATATCTCTGAAAGTTATGTTAACAAATTTTCACATGAAATATATTTGTGTAATTCTATTATTCAACCCTTAAAGACGGCTTCAAATAATTTTGTTTTCGACTCTACAAGGAAAAGAAAATTACTTTTACATAAAAATGAAATCAGTTATTTATCAATAAAAATTAATGAAATAGGTTATACTTTAATTCCACTTTCTTTATCTTGGAAAAAGTCTTGGTGTAAATTAAATTTTGGATTAGCTAGAGGAAAAAATAAAATAGATAAAAGAGAAGAAGATAAGAAAAACTCATGGAAAAAAGATAAATTAAGAATACTTAAAAAAACTAAAATTATGTGTTGAAAAATTTTTTATGAAATCTAAAAAAGATGAATATTGGATGAAAATTGCTTTAAAACACGCATACTACGCTGAAAAGCAAGGAGAAATACCTATAGGTGCAATATTAGTTTTTAAAGAAAAAATTATTGGACAAGGATGGAATAGATCAATTATTCAAAATGACCCAACAGCTCATGCTGAAATTATAGCTTTACGTCAAGCTGGGAAAATAGTAAAAAATTATAGATTAAAAAATACTACATTGTATGTTACATTGCAACCGTGTATCATGTGTTTCGGAGCTATTATACACAGTCGCATTGAAAGATTAGTTTTCGGAGCTAGTTATAAAACAGATAAAAAGTGCCCTTTTAAAGACGTTTTTTTAGAACTACAAAAGCAATATAAATTAAAAGTAAAAAAGAATATTATGGAATTTCAATGCACTCAAATATTAATAAATTTTTTTAAGAAAAAAAGAAAGTAATTTTTTTAATTAATTAATTTTCTAAAATTACTATAGCATGCGCATAGGATTTTTGATCAGATATACTAACATGTGCAAATTTACATTTTTTTTCTTTAAATTTTTTTAGAGCATTTTTTAAAAAACGAAAATTTGGTTTTCCTAAAGAGTTATGATATATCTCTATTTGATTAAAATTTATTCCATTATTTATACCTGTTCCTAACGCTTTAGCGGCTGCCTCTTTAGCTACAAATTTTTTCGCAATGAAATTAATTTTATTTAGAGATCTTTTATATTCTTCCCATTCTTTTATAGATAAAATCTTTTTAGCTAATTTATTTCCAAATCGAAAAAAATTTTTTTTAATACGATCAATTTCTATAATATCAGTTCCTATACCTATAATAGACATTAATTTGATTCCTTTTAATATTTTATCGGAAAATATAATTTTATTTTTAAAATTAGTTAAAATATTTTAAGTATTTTAACTAATTTTAAAAAATTAAGTTGTTTTAACGTTTTTTAATTTTTTCTCTTATCCATATACGTAGATATACTTTTTTATTGTTTTCTTTCTCTAGATAATATCTAGATAATATACTAATTTTTTTAATCATTTCGCCTTGAGTACCGATAACAATTTTTTTTTGTCTTTTATTTTCTACATAAATAATCCCATTAATATGCATTTGTTCAATATTATATTTGACTGATTCAATTTTTATTTTCAATATTGATGGTAATTCATCTCTCAAAAAAAGTATTAATTGTTTTCGAATAATCTCAGATATAGAGAATTCGATAGAATTCATAGTAATACAATTTTTTGGGAAAATGTGTTTATTTTTTGGCAAATACTGTTTTACAACTTTTTCTAATGCAATAATATTTTGTTTTTCTTTTGCTGAAATTGGAATAATTTCTGTTGAATTAGTTTTTTTTGAAAGTATATCAATATAAGATAAAACATAATTTTTATTTAATAATTGATCTATTTTATTAATCACATATATTATTGGAATATTTATTTTTTTTATTTTATTATAAATAATTTCATCTTCTTTTTTCCATATATTTCGATCTACAATAAATATAATTAAATTTATATTTTTCATTATTTTTAAATTTCTTATATTGTGAAAATATACTCCAGGCGTATCTATATAAATAGATTGATAATTTTCACTATTTTTAATTCCAACGATATTACTTTGGGTTGTATTTTTCCTCTTTGATGTAATAGAAATATGTTTTCCGACTATTTCATTAATTAAAGTAGACTTTCCAACATTAGGTCTTCCAATAATAGTTATATATCCACAATACTCTGTTTTTTTCACTCTACACCTAATTGAATTAATGCTTTTTTAGCAGCATCTTGCTCCGCTTTTCTTTTACTCGTACCTTTTCCAATGAACAATTTTGAATTGATGCTAATTTCACAGTGAATGGTAAATAGTTGATTATGAGCTTCTCCGCATATCTTCACTATAAAATATGTAGGTAACGATAAATGCTTAGATTGCAAATATTCTTGTAATCTTGTTTTTGGGTCTTTTTGCGTATCTCCAGGACTAATTTTTTCTAAACGTTTTTCATACCATTTCAGTATTAATTCTTCTACTGTTTTAATATTACTATCTAAATAAATACTTCCAATTAAAGCTTCTACAGTATTAGCTAAAATAGATTCTCGTCGAAACCCTCCGCTTTTTAATTCTCCTTGACCTAATTTCAGGTATTCTCCTAAATCAAATTCATATGCTATTTCTGCTAAAGTATTTCCACGTACCAAAGTTGCTCTCATACGACTCATATCTCCTTCATCAATAGATGGAAAATGTTGATACAAAGCATTAGCAATTACGAAACTTAATATAGAATCTCCTAGAAACTCAAGTCTTTCATTATGGTTACTACTTGCACTACGATGTGTAAGTGCTTGTCTTAATAATTCTTTTTGATTAAAAGTATATCCTAATACTTCCTGTATTTTATTTGTTACGATATGGTTCATGTTATACCAATTTCAATGATATTTTAATTGATTTGTATATATAACAGGAAAAATAGTAAAATTTGATAGAACTAAGAAAAAATATTTTAAATTTTATTCAATTAACGTTGTGAAATTCAATTTTAAGATATCTTATTTCCAATTCTATTAATACGTATACCTGTCGGCCATTCATTTTCTTTTTTTTCAAAACTCATCCATATTCTTGAAGCTTTCCCTAAGATATTTTCTTCTGGAACAAAACCCCAATAACGACTATCTAAACTGTTATCACGATTATCTCCCATAACAAAATATTTATTTTTTGGTATTATCCAAGTAAATTTCCGTGTTTTATCTTGTTGATAATAATTATTTTTTTGATTATTAAATTCATCTAATATTAATATATTATGTTTAAAATTATTAATATTTTCTTCCATGGTTTTAAAGTAAACAGAATTATATATTTTTTCTTTTTTTAGATGGTTTTCTTGAAATAGATATATTTTTTGAGTAAATTCAGTCAAATATTTTTTTGAATAACTAATAGGTAATATATTCTTACAATCCTTTGCATTTAAATAATTAACACAAATTTTAATTTTTTTATTATATATATTATATTCAATTTTATCTCCTGGTAATCCTATTATGCGTTTGATATAATTTGATCTAGATTCTATAGGATGTTTAAAAACTATAATATCTCCACGTTCAGGATCTTTATAAGATATCAAAGTTCTATTGGTAATTGGGTTTTTAATACCATATGCGAATTTTTCTACTAAAATAAAATCTCCTACTAAAATTGTTGGCATCATTGAGCTTGAAGGAATTTGAAATGGTTCATATATAAAAGAACGTATTATAAAAACAATAAAAAACATTGGAAATAACGATGATATAAATTGGAAAATATTTTTTTGGTTTTTAAAAAATATTTTTTTATTCAGAAAAATTATATTTCTTTTTTTTTATTGCAAAAATAATTAACAATTAATTCTATTTTGATAAAAAACCAAAAGAAACCAGTAAATAATATACTAAATATTAAAAATAAAGTTAACATGTTAGGCATTTTTTTTTCCTTTTAATTATTAATATTTAAAATAGTGAGAAAAACTTTTTTGGGCATATTAACATTTCCTATTTTTTTCATTCTTTTTTTTCCATCTTTTTGTTTTTTTAATAATTTCTTTTTTCTACTGATGTCACCACCATAACATTTAGCTAATACATTTTTTCTCAATTGTTTGATTGTGGCTCTAGCAATGATTACATTATTTATGATTGCTTGAATACTCACATCAAATTGATGCCTAGGTATCAGAGTTTTCATTTTTTCAACTATTTCACGAGCTCGATATTGTGCATTTTTATGATATGCAAGAGTAGTTAGTGCATCAACACGTTTTGAATTAATTAATATATCTATTCGAACTATTTTAACTGGTTTAAAATGCTTAAAATCGTATTCTAAAGAAGCGTATCCACTAGAAATAGATTTTAATTCATCAAAAAAGTTTAAAACAACTTCGCTCATGGGTATGTTATATTTTAGACAAACTTGATTTTCATAATAAATTAAATCAATTTGAATACCTCTTTTTTTAACGCATAATTGCATAATTGAACCAAGAAATTTAAAAGGTAACAAAATATTACACTCCGCAACTGGTTCTTCAATTTTTTTAATTGTATTTATAGCAGGAAAATTTGAGGGGCTATCTAAAAAAATTTTTTTTCCATTAATCAATTCTATTTGATAAATAACATTAGGCGCAGTTGAAATTAAATCAAGTGAATATTCTCGTTCTAATCGTGCTTGTACAATTTCCATATGTAATAAACCTAAAAAACCACATCTGAAGCCAAATCCAAGAGCATTTGAGTTTTCCGGTTCATAAAATAAAGAAGAATCATTTAAACTAAGTTTTTCTAATGCATCTCTAAATGTTTCATATTGATCTGATCTTACAGGAAATAGACCTGCATAAATTTGTGGTTTTATTTGTTTAAATCCAGCTAACATTTTTTTTGCTGGATTATGATAGTTAGTTAAAGTATCTCCAACTGAAGCTGCAGAAATATTTTTAATACCACATATAATCCAACCTACTTCACCGCATCTTAATCTTTGTTTATTCAATTTTTTAGGTGTAAAAATACCTAATTGTTCGACTATATAATTCTTTCGAGTACTCATTACTTGTATTCTATCTTTTATAGATATAGATCCATTTTTAATTCTTATTAAAGAGACTACACCCAAATAGTTATCAAACCAAGAATCAATTATAATAGCTTGTAATGGTTTCTTTTTATCTCCATTAGGACAGGGAATTTGACTAATAATGTTTTCAATAAGTTGAGGAATACCTTCTCCAGTTTTAGCCGAACATTTAACTGCATTGAGTGCAGAGATTCCAATAATATCTTCAATATCTTTTATAACTTGATCTACATTTGAACTAGGTAAATCAATTTTATTTAAAACTGGTAATATTGATAAGTTCATTTCTAAAGCGGTATAACAATTAGCTAATGTTTGAGCTTCTATGCCTTGAGTTGTGTCGATAACCAATAATGCACCTTCACAAGCTGCTAACGATCTAGAAACTTCATAAGAAAAATTTACATGTCCAGGAGTATCAATAAAATTTAATTGAAAAAGATTTCCTTTTTTGTCTGTATAATTAATCATGACACTTTGTGCTTTAATAGTAATTCCTCTTTCTTTTTCTAAATCCATAGAATCTAAAACTTGATTAGACATTTCTCTTTCAGATAATCCGCCGCATGCTTGGATTAAACGATCTGATAAAGTTGATTTTCCATGATCAATATGAGCAATAATAGAGAAGTTTCTTATATTTTTCATTTTTGATTTAATTTTTTTGAAATGAATTAAAGATGTTTAAAATTTATTTTATATGAATATTTTTTAAAAGTATAAATATTTAATATATTTCTTATTTTTATTTTAATATACTATATGCTAGTTGTTGTTTATTATATTAACAATGTTATGTTTCGTAGTATTTAAAAAATTATACACTAATTGTATTTTAGGTTTTAAAATTATTAAATATTATGTTTTTTAATAAATAAATAAGATGTTATTTTTATGATAAATAAAAAAAAAGTTATAATTGCTATGTCCGGAGGTGTAGATTCGTCAGTTGCTGCATGGTTTTTAAAAAATAAGACTTATTTAGTAGAAGGCTTATTTATGAAAAATTGGGAAGAAGATGATACAAATAATTATTGTCATGCAGAAAAAGATCTATATGATACTGAAAATGTTTGCAAAAAATTAAATATTTATCTTCATAAAATAAATTTTTCTCAAGAATATTGGGATCAAGTGTTTACACATTTTTTAAGCCAATATAAAGAAGGAAAAACTCCTAATCCTGACATCTTGTGTAATAAGGAAATTAAATTTAAATTATTTTTTGATTATTCTATTAAAGAACTTAAAGCAGATTATATTGCTACTGGTCATTATGCACGTATTTTCAAAAAAAATGGAATTAATTATCTATTGAAGGGGTTAGACAATAATAAAGATCAGAGTTATTTTTTATACACTTTAAATTCGAAGCAATTAGAAAAAATTTTATTTCCTATTGGTCTATTTAAAAAAAGTCAAATTAGAATTATTGCGGAAAAAATAGGTTTAAAGGTTGCGGATAAAAAAGACTCTACAGGCATTTGTTTTATAGGTCCTAAAAATATAAATATTTTTCTTTCTAACTATCTGAAAGAAAAAAAAGGAAATATAATTACAATTCATGGAGAAATTATTGGAAAACATAACGGTTTATTTTATTATACCCTAGGACAACGTAAAGGTTTAAAAATCGGAGGGATGAAAGGAAAATATAATATGCCATGGTATGTAGTTGATAAACATATACCAACAAATTCACTAATTGTGGCACAAGGATCAAATAATGTCTATTTAATGTCGATAGGTTTAATAGCTGAAAAGGTTAATTGGATTAACAATATCGAATTTAAGCTACCCTTATCTTGCAAAGTTAAAACAAGGTATCGTCAAAATGAAGTTTCTTGTCAAATAAAATATATAGATAATTTTCATACTAAAGTTTTGTTTGATTTTCCTGTTATTGCGGTGACTCCAGGACAATCAGTAGTTTTTTATTTATCTGATATTTGTATTGGTGGCGGAGTTATTAAATACAAATTGCCTTTAATTTAATTTTTAATACTTTAAAAAAATTTATATTTAATATATAAATATTACAGTGTAATATTATCCAATAATAAAATTTTTATATTTTATTTATAAAAATTATTAAATTTTAATGTATATAATTTCATCAAAAGACTTTCACAAAGATAGGAAAAAATATGAATTCAACTTTATTAACAGCTATTTCTCCTATCGATGGTCGGTATTTTAAATCAACTGAATCATTGCGATATATATTTAGTGAATTTAGTTTTTTAAAATATCGTCTTAAGGTAGAAATTTTATGGTTTAAAAAAATAATAAAAATGCATAAAATTATCAAAATTCAAAAAATTGAAAAAAAAGATATTTTATTCATTGATAATATTTTAAATAATTTTTCTATAAAAGACGCAATATATATTAAAAATATAGAAAAAAAAACTAATCACGATGTTAAAGCATTAGAATATTTCTTAAAATATAAATTTTCTAAATCAAAAAAATTATCATCAATGTCAGAATTTATACATTTCGGATGTACTTCAGAAGATATAAATAATATAGCTTATGCTTTGATGATAAAAGATTCTCTTAATCAAGTTATTTTACCTTTTTGGTCTGAAATAATTAGTGTTTTAAAAAAATATTCTATTGAATATCAAAATAGTGCTATGTTAGCTATGACCCATGGTCAACCAGCAACTCCTTCCACTATGGGCAAGGAATTCTTAAATTTTTATTACCGTGTACAACGTCAATTTTTTAAACTAAAAAAAATAGAAATATTAGCAAAATTCAATGGAACTACTGGAAACTACAATGCATATATCGCAGCATATCCAGATATTAATTGGCATATAATTAGTGAAGAATTTATAACATCATTAAATCTTACTTGGAACCCATGTACTACACAAATTGAACCACATGATTACATTGCAGAAATGTTTGGATGTATCTCTCTTTTTAATACTATATTGATCGATTTTAATCGCGATATTTGGGGTTATATATCAATGAACTATTTTAAGCAAATATCGATAGATCATGAAGTAGGTTCATCTGTTATGCCGCATAAAATAAATCCTATTGATTTTGAAAATTCCGAAGGTAATTTAGGATTGTCAAATGCTTTAATGAATCACATGATAAACAAGCTACCTATTTCTAGATGGCAACGTGATTTGAGTGATTCTACAGTTTTAAGAAATATAGGAGTAGCATTATCTTACTCGGTGATTGCATATAATTCTATTTTATGTGGTATAAAAAAATTAAAAATTAACAATACGCGGCTTTTGAAAAATTTAAATAATAACTGGTCGGTTCTATCTGAAGCAATTCAAACCGTCATGAGAAAATATAATATTAAAAACTCTTACGAACAATTAAAAAAATTAACTCGAGGAAAAGAAATTAGTCAAACTGATATACATAATTTTATTTCTAACTTAAATATTCCGGATATAGAAAAACAATATTTAAAAAAAATAACTCCAGTTAATTATATTGGATTATCTATTCAAATTGTAGAAAAAGAATCTAAATAAATACATTGTATAAATTTATTTTTAAGGAATTTTTGTCGTGTTAAAAACTTTCATTTTTTCAATTATTTTTATATTAGGTTGCAACACGTCTTTGAATATAAAAAAAAATTTTTCTTTAAATAAAAAACAAATTGAAAAAACAATTCATCGTTGGAATGTTATTATTAAAAATGCATCAATTAAATATAATGTTGATGAAAAATTAATTAAATCTATTATATACGTAGAGTCTTCTGGGAATACTTTTGCTAGAAGTAGTTCTAACGCTATTGGGCTGATGCAAATAAAACCATCTGCAGCAGGTTTAGATATATATCGATTAATTGGAAAAAAGGGAAAACCTTCTATTAAAGAACTATATAATCCCCAAACTAATATTAATATTGGAACTTCATATATTCATTTGTTGCAAAAAAGAAATTTATTTGGTATTAAAAACAAAGAAATAATGAGGTATGCAACTATTGTTGCTTATGTAAATGGAACAAATGCATTATTGAAAATATTTGCTAAAAATCAAGATGAAGCCATAAAAATCATAAATAGTATAACTATAAAAAAATTTTTTCAATATATAAAAAAACATCCTTCTAAGCAAGCATCAAATTATTTAGAAAAAGTAATAAAAGTTTATAAATTAATTTAGATATGTTTTTGTTTTTTATATATTAGTAGAAATTCAATTTTATCTACTATAAAATATTTTATATATAAAAATTTATTGCTTTTGGATATTTTATGGGGTTTTTAAAAGATAAAAAAATTTTAGTAACTGGTATATGCAATGAAAGATCGATTGCTTTAGGTATAGCAAAATCTTTATATAAGCAAAAAGCACAATTAAGTTTGGTATGTCAAAATAAAAAAATTATTAATAAAATTAAAAATTTAATTCATTCAATGGATATAAAATCTATTTTTTTTTGCGATGTTTCTGATGATGAAAATATTAAAGAGCTATTTTTTAATCTAAAAAAAATATGGAATAAGTTTGATGGATTCATTCACGCTATTGCCTATTGCCCTAAAGAAAAAATGTATAAAGATTTTGTTGAAAATAGTACAAAAGAATCTTTTAATTTGACACATCAAATTAGTTCATACAGCTTTTTAAGCATGGCAAGAGAATCAAAACATATGTTAAATCAATCCTCTTCATTAATTACATTATCTTATTTGGGATCGCAAAGAGTTTTATCTAATTATGGTATGATGGGACTTGCAAAATCTTCTTTAGAAGCGAATGTTAGATATATAGCATATTCATTAGGAAAAAAAAATATTAGAGTAAATGGTATTTCATGTGGACCTATTAAAACTATATCTTCTTATCAAATTAAAAATTTTTGCAAAACACGAAAATATCATAAATCGGTTTCATTGATTAAAAATTATATTACTAGTAATCAAATAGGAAATGTTGCTGCTTTTTTATGCTCAGATTTATCTATTGGAATAACTGGTTCAATCATTTATGTTGATAATGGATTTAATATAAATATACCTAATGGAATAATTTAAAATTTAAAATCAAAAATTTTAAATAAAATTTATCTATGATAATTTATAAATAAGTTATATATTAAAATTTCTTAAATAATAAAATTATTTTTAAATAGTTAGGTCTTATAATTATGTTCCAAAACAATCCATTACTTAAACAACTAAAAGAAAAATTACATAAGAAAACACCACGGGTTGAAGGAATAATAAAAAGCGCTGAAAGAGGATTTGGTTTTTTAGAGATCGATTCACAAAATAGTTATTTTATCCCTCCTAAAAATATGAAAAAAGTTATGCACGGAGATAAAGTATCAGCTTTATTAAAAATAGAAAAAAATCGTGAAATAGTTGATCCTGAAAAGTTAATTGAACCATTTTTAAAGAGATTTGTAGGAAGAATTGAAAAAAAAGATAATAAATTATTTATAATACCAGATTATCCTTTCCTAAAAGATCTTATTATAATATGTTACCCAAAAAAAGATTGCATTAATTTATTTGAAACTGGGGATTGGGCGATAGCTCATTTAGTAAAACATAAACTTAATGGTAGTTCTATATTTTGTGCGGAATTAATTGAAGAGATTGTGAAAAATAACGATCCATTAACACCATGGTGGGTAACTTTATCACGTCATAAACTTGAAAGACATGCACCTTTAATTGAAAAGAAAGATTTTATCTTAAAAGACCATTTTAAAAGAAAAGATTTAACACATCTTGATTTTATTACAATAGATAATCTTAACACAAAAGATATTGATGACGCTTTATTTATTCAGAGAACTAAAAATGAAAATTTTCATTTGATAGTGGCAATTGCAGACCCCACTTCATATATAGATATAGGAAGTAAATTAGATATAGCTGCTTCTAAAAGAGGTTTTACAAATTATTTACCAGGTTTTAACGTTCCCATGTTACCCAGAGAACTATCAGAAAATATATGTTCATTAATCCCTAATAAGCGCCGACCAGTTTTAGCATGTTCTATAAAAATCAAAAAAGATGGAAATATTTCGAATGAAGTTGATTTTTTCTTAGCTTGGATTATATCAAAGGAGAAGCTATCTTATGAAGATGTGTCGAATTGGATTGAAAAAAAGAACTCATGGAAGCCATCAAAAAAATCCATTCAAAATCAAATATTACTTTTATATAAACTATGTTTATCTCGTATAAGATGGAGAAAATTAAATGCAGTACTATTTAAAGATAGTTTAGAATATAGATTTCAGTTTTCTGAAACAGGTATAGTAAAAGATGTGATTATTGAAAAAAGAAGGATTGCTCATAAAATCATTGAAGAATCAATGATTATAGCAAATATTGTAGCTGCAAATTTTTTATCAAAAAATCTTGGATTTGGAATATATAATATACATGCTGGTTTTGATTTGATTAACGCTGAGCATACTGTATCTTTTTTGAAAAGTTATAATTTAAATTTTAATGTAAAAGAAATAATGACATTAAAAGGATTTTGTAATCTTAGACGTGTTTTAAATATTTTATCAGATAGTTATATTGATAGTCGTGTTCGACGATATCAATCTTTTGGAGATTTTAGTACAACTCCTGGTCCACATTTCGCATTAGGATTTTCAGAATATGCTACTTGGACATCACCTATTAGAAAATATAGCGATATGATCAATCATCGCTTATTAAAATCAATTATCAAAGAAGAAAAAAGTGTTAAACCTAGTGAAGAAATAAAATTAAAAATCAGTGAGCAAAAACGTAAAAATAGAATATCTGAAAGAGATATTTCAGATTGGCTTTATACGTTACTTTTACAAAAAAAAGAATATCAAAATAAAAAATTCTCTGCTGAAATTGTTGATATTTCTCGAAGTGGAATACGAGCTAAAATAATCGAAAATGGTGCCCATGTTTTTATTCCTGCACTGTTTTTACATCCCATTCGTGAAGAATTAACTTTGAATCAAGAAATAGGAAAAGTCTTTATTAATGGTAATTTACATTATAAAGTTTCTGATTTAATTCAAATAATATTATATGAAGTTCGATTGAAAACAAGAAAAATTATTGCAAAACCTGATTATTAAATATGAATTTAACATCTAAAGATCATTTAAAAATTTTAATTATTTTCAATATTTTTAAAATTACTTTAATAAAATTATAAGAATTTCAATATTAATTAAGAGTTCAACATGCATATTTCAATTTTTGATGTTTCTATATATATAAAATTTTTTATAAGTTTATGTGCACTAGTAAACCCAATAGGAATGATTCCTATTTTCACTACTATGACTGCTCATCAGTCTACTTTAGAGCGTAAAAAAACTAATTTAGTATCAAATTTTTCTGCATTTTTAATATTATTAATATCATTATTTTTAGGTGATAGTATTCTAAATATTTTTGGTATATCTGTTAATTCATTTCGAATCGCAGGGGGATTATTAATCATGGGTATCGCTTGTTCTATGATTAATGGTAAATTTACAAAAAATAAACGAATAAAAAAAGATGAAAAAACAACTCAAGAAAATATTAGTGTTGTTCCTTTAGCTATGCCTTTAATTGCTGGACCGGGTGCTATTAGTTCAACTATTGTTTGGAGTACCTACTATTCTACTTGGTTAAATTTAGCAGGATGTACAATATCCATTTTTTTGTTTTCTTTAGTTTGCTGGTTATGTTTTCGAGCTGCTCCGTGTGTAGTTCAAATATTAGGAAAAACAGGTATTAATATTATTACACGCGTTATGGGTTTATTATTAATGGCTTTAGGAATAGAATTTTTTAGCATAGGAATCAAATCTATTATAAATGAATTGTTACATTAATTTTAAAAATATCACTTCATATTTTACATGTTAAATATAATATTGGATGTTCCATTGCAAAAAAAAATCATCTTTTTTAAAAATATAGGATTAATAGATTGGATTATAATTTCTGATAAAATGAATCTTTTTACAGAGAAACGTGATAATTTTACATTTGATGAAATTTGGTTTGCAGAACATTATCCTATTTTTACAACAGGTTTATTAAAGAAAGATAATTCAATAAAATTTAAAAATAATTTTATTAATAATATTCCTGTCGTCACTTCTAACAGAGGCGGTCAAATTACATATCATGGCCCCGGACAACAAATGTTGTACTTTTTAATAGATTTAAAACGTCGGAAAATTAATATTCGTCAATTTATAGATATAATGCATATTTTAATAATAGACACATTGAATTATTTTTCTATTAAATCAAAAATTAAAAAAAAAGCCCCAGGAGTTTACGTAAATGATAAAAAAATTTGTTCTTTTGGATTGAGAATAAAAAAAGGTTGTACTTTACATGGTTTATCATTAAATGTCGATATGGACTTAAATCCATTTAATTATATTCACCCTTGTGGAGATATGTATATTAAAATGACACAAATAAAGGAATTTAGTTCGTTTTTAACGCTAAAAGACATTCGTGTAATTTTAATTAAAAAACTATCTCAATTACTAAATGTTAGAATTGTAAAAAAATTATATTTTTACTGATTTTAAAGAATTTTAAACACATTTTTCTTAATTATAAGAAATACTTTATAAGTTATCTAAAATGACATTTATAAATAAAAAAATAAATTTAATACCTATTAAAAATATTTTAGTAAAAAAAAGAATATTAAAAAAACCAGATTGGATTAAAATAAAATTACCTATTTATACATCTCAAATAAAAAAAGTTAAAAACGCTTTACGAAAAAATAATTTACATTCTGTTTGCGAAGAAGCTAATTGCCCAAATTTACCAGAATGTTTTAATAATGGAACTGCAACTTTTATGATCCTTGGATCTGTATGTACGCGAAATTGTCCATTTTGTGCAGTATCACATGGAAAACCTGAAAAAATAAATTCTGAAGAACCTGAAAATTTAGCAAATACTATATTTGATATGAATATTAATTATGTAGTGATCACTTCAGTTGTAAGAGATGATTTATATGATTGCGGTGCACAACAATTCGTTGATTGTATAAGTGCTATTAGAAGTAAAAATAACGTAAAAATTGAAATATTAGTTCCTGATTTTAGAGGGAGAATTAAACTAGTTTTGAAAATTTTTAGTTCTTCTCTACCTGATGTTTTTAATCATAATATAGAAAATGTTCCTCGGCTTTATAAAAAAATACGTCCTGGAGCTAATTATCAAAAATCATTATTATTATTAGAAGAGTTTAAAAAGAAATATAATAAAATTCCTACTAAATCAGGTTTAATGTTAGGTATAGGTGAAAAAGATAAAGAAATTAGTCAAGTTATGCAAGACTTATATTCTAGTGGTGTGACATTATTAACTGTAGGACAATATCTTCAACCTAGCAAAAAACATCTTCCAGTAGAACGTTATATATCGCCATTAGAATTTGAAGATATTAAACAAGAAGCAATATCCATTGGTTTTAAAAATGCATATTGCGGACCTTTTGTACGTTCATCATATCATGCAAGTTCTCAAAATTAACATATAAAAAAATAATTAATTATATTTTTAAAAATATTTTAATAGAGGTTAAATAGTGTCAAAATTGAATAGTTTTAATGTTCCCAAGATAATTATTGCATTGGATTTTAATGATAAAAAAAACGCTATGAAATTAGTAAATCTTCTGAATCCATCTTTATTTTATTTAAAGATCGGGAAAGAGATGTTTACAATTTTAGGAAAAAAATTTATTCATGAATTACATCAGTTAGGGTTTAATATATTTTTAGATTTAAAATTTCATGATATTCCTAATACTGTTTTTAATGCGACGAAAGCAGCAGCGGATTTAGGAATATGGATGTTGAGCATACATGCGTCAGGTGGAAAAAAAATGTTAATATCTGCTAAAAAAGCATTAAAATCATTTAAAAAACGCCCTTTATTAATTGGTGTTACAGCGCTTACAAGCTTAACACAAACAGATTTAAATGATATTGGTATTCAAATATCATTGCAAGATTATATTTTAATTTTATCTAAGCTATCTAGTGATTGTGGTTTAGATGGTGTTGTATGTCCAGGAAAGGAGGCTAAAAAAATTAAATCATTATGCGGTAATAAATATAAAATAATCACACCAGGTATTAGATGTTTAAATGATTCTACATTTGATCAGCATCAAGTTATTACTCCAATACAAACAAAAAATTTTCCAATTGATTATATAGTTGTAGGGCGCTCTATTACTGCTTCAAAAAATCCCATGAAAAAATTAAATTTTATAATACAATCTATGCAATAATATTTGTATATTTAAAATATTTTTTTTATATATTTATGTTAATTTAAATCCATGAAATTCTAATAGAAATAAGAGCGGAGTCTTTATGCAATTAATTAAAATAGAAAAAGCTATATTACCTACTCGTTGGGGAGATTTTATCATATTCGGATTTGAAGAGAAAAAAAACGGAAAAAATCATATTGCTCTTGTTTATGGTGATATAAAAAAAAATATGCCTATTCTTTCTAGAATACATTCTGAATGTTTAACAGGAGATGCTTTATTTAGTTTACGATGCGATTGTGGAGATCAATTAAAAATGGCAATGAACAAAATTGCAGATGAGGGAAGAGGTGTACTAATATATCATCGTCAAGAAGGTAGAAATATTGGTTTATTAAATAAAATTAAAGCCTATTCTTTACAGGATCAAGGTTTGGATACTGTTGAAGCTAACTTAAAACTTGGTTTTTCTGCGGATGAACGAGATTTTTCATTATGTGCTGATATTTTTAACATTTTGAATATTAAAAAAATTCGATTACTAACTAATAATCCATATAAAGTTGATATGCTTACTGCTTCTGGAATTGATGTTGTAGAAAGAGTTGCTCTTATAGCGAAAAAAAATAATAAAAATTATTGCTATTTAAAAACTAAAGCAGAAAAGATGGGTCATTTGTTATTTAAGTAAAAATTTTTTTAAAAAATATATATGATGTAAATTTTACTTTAATATATTATTTAATAGTATTAGATATATTTTTAAAAAAATTTTATTCTATTTAAAATAGAAGGGGTTTGATTAAACCCCAACTTAATTATTTAATTTATTTATTTTTATATTGTAAAAATAATTTTTTATATTTTTCGAAATAGTTTAAAAACATAATTTTTTAATAAAAATATTTATAATAATGGACTTAAAAAATAAAAAATTTTTTCTAATATTTTTTTCCAATATGCACGATTAGACCAAATTTTTTTGTCTAGTAATTCAGAATTAGAAATGTATTCTTTTTGTGTTAAAGATAATTTTTTACTAAAATTATTATCATCAATTACTAAAGTAATTTCAAAATTTAACCATAAACTTCTCATATCTAAATTAGCAGTTCCAATTAAGCTAAGTTGACGATCAACTAATATGCTTTTGCTATGCAACAATCCATTTTTAAATTGATAAATTTTTACTCCCGCTTCTAACAGTTCACTAAAAAAAACTCTACTCGCCCATTTGACTAAAACAGAATCATGATATAATGGTATAATAATGCTTACTTTTACACCTCTTTGAGCAGCTGTACAAATAGCATGCAATAAATCGTCACTAGGAACTAAATATGGAGTGGTCATAATTAATTCATTTCTCGAAGAATAAATTGCTGTTAATAAAGCTTGATGAATTACATTCTTAGGAAATCCTGGACCAGATGCAATTACTTGAACGCTAGAATTTTGATTAGATGTATTTTTTAACATCTCTTTATTAGGTAATTTAGGTAAAATTTTAAACCCCGTTTCAATCTCCCAATCACATGAGTAAATCATACCTATTGTTGTAGCTATTGGACCTTCAATTCGAGTCATTAAATCGATCCATTGACTAATTCCTGAAGATTTTTTAAACAAATTAGGATCTACTAAATTCATACTTCCAGAATATGAGATATAATTATCAATTAATATTATTTTTCTATGCTGTCTTAAATCCAATCGATGTAAAAACATTCTTACTAAATTAACTTTTAATGCCTCAACAATCTGAATTCCAGATCTTTTCATTTTTTGAACCCATGGACTTCTGAAAAAATCAATACTACCAGCTGAATCTAACATTAATCTGCATCGTATACCTCGTTTTGCTGAATTTATAAGTGCTCTTGCGACATCATCAGCAAGACCTCCTGGTTTCCAAATATAAAATACCATTTCAATATTTCTACGTGCTAGATAAATATCTCGAATTAAAATGCTAATAGTTTTTTTATTATCCGTTAATAATGTAATTTTGTTATTTTTAATCCCAGACATGCCTTGTCTATGTTTACATAGTTGAAACAAAGAAGTGGCAACTTCACTATTTTTGATTTGAAAAATATATTTGCAAGATTTTAGTTGATTAAGATATTGATTAGATATAGACCAAATTTTTTTTGCTATTCTTTTATGTCTTTTCTCTAAATAAAATTCACCAAAAAAAAACCAAATTGCAATACCAATAAAAGGGATAATATAAATCGTTAATAGCCAAGACATAGAAGAAGGTATACTACGACGTTTAATTAAAATACAATAGGTAATATTAACAATAATTAACCAGTATATTAAAACAACTAGACACGTAGTTGAATCATAAAAAATATCCATTCATTTGAAGATCCTATTTATACTTTTTTAAAAAAAGTTTTATATTTGATTGAATGTTGTACATTTTTAAATGATTTTATTAAAAAATAATAAAAAATTATTACTTTTGGTAAAATATTTAAAAATTAAATGTATTTTATAACACTTTTAAAAAAGTAATGTTTTTAAATAAAAATATTTTTATTATTACTTTTTTAAAGTGTTAATTTTTATTTAGAAAAAATTTTTTATTTTAATTTAAAATTTTTAAATATGATTTTAAATAATGCTCATTGGTAATAACTCACGAGGTTTTCCCATTTTATCAATTGCTACATAAATAAATGTTGCTTCCGTAGCACAATAATATTGTCCTGATGGTTTAGAATGAATTTTTTTAATCCAAACTTCCACATTAATCTTGATCGAACTTTTACCAATTTTAATACAATTCGCATAGCAACTTACAATATCACCAACTGATATAGGTTGTAGAAAAGTCATTCCATCTACTCTAACAGTGACAACTTTTCCTCCTGCAATCTCTTTAGCTAATATAGCCCCTCCCATATCCATTTGCGACATAATCCATCCTCCAAATATATCACCATTAGCATTTGTATCTGAAGGCATTGCTAGAGTTTGCAAGACAATTATTCCTTTTGGTAATAATTTGTTTTTTTTTAGCATTATTAAAATATTCACTCTATTATACAAAAATTATTTCTTTTTTAATGTTTTATAATTTATATAAATACTTGTAGCTATAATAGAAAAAAGCATTAAAATTGAAAGTCCAAATACCTTAAAATTTACCCATGTTTCTTCTGAAAAATAAAAAGCTATATAAATATTTAAAATGCTACAAAATAAAAAAAATAATGCCCAAAAAAAATTAATTTTTTTCCAATAAATGTTAGAAAGTTTTATGTTTTTTTCTAAAAATTTTTGTATTATTGGTTTTTTTTCATAAAATTGACTCATTAATAATATAATAGAAAAAAACATATAAATTATTGTTACTTTCCATTTAATAAATTGACTATTATGAAAAAATATAGTTAATGAACCTAAAATACTAATTAAAATAAAGCTAATTACATTAATTTTATCTATTTTTTTATAAATAATATAATGTAATGCACAAGTTAAACCTGACATAATAATTAAAAACTTAGACGCTATAAAAATATCATACGTTTTATAGAATATAAAAAAAGTTATTATTGGTAATAAATTTAGTATTTTTTGCATATCAAGACCTAAAAAATTGTTTATTTTTAAGTTCGTAATAACAACATATAAAACCTAAATAAATATATTGTTAAAATAGAAAAAAATATATTTATATTGACATTTAATATAAAAAAAATAAAATTTTTGTTTATGAAGTGAAAGTGTAATAAAACTTTTGTTGAAATAAATTTGACACACATCCAAAATAATACTCCTGTACCTACAATATTTATATATTTCCAAGAAATAGAAATACTTAAACGTATAGATTCCATCAAAGTGTTTTTTTGAAACGATAAAATAATAGGTGATAAAGCAAGTAATATTGACAAAAATATACCTGGAATAATAAAAAACATAAAACCTATTTGAATAATAATATTAGTAATACAATTTAATACAAATAAACTTGGTATAATTTTAATAAAAAACATTAAAGAAAGTGTAATTCGTTTTTGTTTATTGCTAGATAGATATGTAATTAAAGTAATGATACTTCCTAATAAAAAAGTTTTACTGGTTAAAAATTCAATTATTTTAAATATTGAATATTTTAATAATTCTTTTTTTTCGTATTCACTCATATTATTTATAAAATCAAAAACTGAATAAGAATTAATAAATCTATTATTTTCTATCATAGAAATAATATGCATATCTGGTTTAATTAAAATATTTATTATAATACTGATTAAAGTACTAATAATAGATATAAAAAAAATAGATTTTATTTCTTTGGATACAAAGTGAGACGTATCATTATATAATTCACGTATTGTAATAAACATATGTATATCCCCTTCAAATATTATATAAAATTTTAAGATAATACATATTATTAGAAATTAATATATTCTTTAAAAACAATTTAAAATGTAAGAAATAAATTTTTAAAAATTTATTCAAATTATTTTGTAGATTGTATTAATTTAAAACTGAAATCTTTTATTTTTTTTATCATATCTTTTTCTACGCTTAAATTTTTTTCAATAATATTTATAATTGCTGAACCACATATTACACCATTAGTTCCAGATAAAATTGATTTTTTTACTTGTGTAGAATTTTTAATCCCGAAACCTTGTAATAATGGCAGAGTATTATATTTTTTGATCTTTTTTATAAATTTATTCGGAAGTGAAACTGTTTTTTCTTTGATACCAGTAACACCAGGACGCGATAATAAATAAATATAACCTTTTGCATATAAAGAAAGTTGTTTTAAAAATTTTTCATTTGCATCAGGAGGACATATAAAAATAGAGTTAATATTAAATTGATTAGCATATTTGTAAAAAATGTCATATTCTTCAATAGGTACATCTGCTATTAATACAGAATCTAAATCAGATTTTGAACATTGTTGATAAAAATTTTTGATACCTTGGTTATATATAAGATTAGCATATAATAATATCCCTATAGGTATATTAAAATATTTTTTACGTAAAGTTTGAATAACGTCGAAATATTTTAAAATACTATAATTATTAGATAAAGCACGTAAATTTGATTTTTGAATTATAGGACCGTCTGCTAATGGATCTGAAAATGGAATACCCAATTCTAATGCATCTGATCCATTTTCAATTAGTGTATCTATAATTTTTATCGAAGTTTCTAAAGAAGGATCACCTATTACGACAAATGGAACAAAACATCCTTCTTTGAGTATATTTTTTTTTTCAAACATTTTTTTATAACGACTCACAATTTTTCCTATTTTTAAAAATTTTACTTACTGTAAAAATATCTTTGTCCCCACGACCAGAAAGATTAACTATTAAAATTTGATTTTTATTAGGATGAAGATTCATGATTTTTAATGCATAAGCTATCGCATGAGAAGATTCTAAAGCTGGAATAATACCTTCTTTTTTAGATAAAACAGTGAATGCTTCTAATGCTTCTTTATCAGTAATTGAAACATATTGAGCGCGTTTAGTGCTATTTAACCAAGCATGTTCAGGGCCTACAGACGGAAAATCTAAACCAGCAGAAATTGACCAAGATTTTTGAATTTGACCTTCTTTATTTTGCATTAAATAAGATTTCATTCCAAAATAAATACCCTTTCTACCGATATTTAATGGTGCTCCATGATTTCCTGTACTTATGCCCTTTCCAGCTGGTTCTACACCAATTAAATTGACTTTCTCGTTTATAAAATCAGTAAATATACCAATCGCATTTGAACCTCCTCCAACACATGCAATAACAGAATCGGGTAATCTACTTTCTTTTTCTAAAATTTGCTGTTTAGCTTCCTCACCAATCATCTTTTGAAATTCTTTTACAATTTTTGGATATGGATGAGGACCCGCAGCTGTTCCTATCATATAATATGAATATTTATAACTACTAGACCAATCTCTCAATGCTTCATTACATGCATCTTTTAAAGTACCAGAACCACTTTTCACAGGTATAACTTTTGCACCCATTAATTTCATACGAAATACATTTGGTTTCTGACGCTCAATATCTTTATATCCCATATAAATACGACATTTTAAATTCATTAAAGCACAAGCAATGGCGGTTGCTACACCATGTTGTCCAGCACCAGTTTCAGCAATAATTTCTTTTTTGTGCATCTGAATCGCTAGCATGGCCTGACCTAGTACTTGATTAGTTTTATGTGCTCCTCCATGTAACAAATCTTCTCTTTTTAAATAAATACGTGTTTTTGTTCCTTCAGTTAAATTTTTACATAAAGTTAATGGCGTAGGTCTTCCTGCATAATTTTTTAAAAGATATGAAAGTTTTTTTTGAAAATTCTCATCTTTTTTTGTAAAAACAAAATTTTTTTCTAGCTCATATAAAGCCGGCATTAATATTTGAGGAACATACATGCCTCCAAATTCCCCAAAATAAGGATTGAGTAAAGTCATTTAGTTTTATTTCTCTTGTTATTCATAAAAACCGATTTGTTAGAGTCTTAATTTTTGAAAAATTAATTTAATTTTTTTATGATCTTTAATACCAGGTGATATTTCTACTCCAGAATTCAAGTCTAATCCATAACAGTTGAATTTTGATGCGAGACTACAATTTTGAATATTAATACCTCCTGCTAAAATTACATTTTTTAATGTGTAATTTTTCAAAATGTTCCAATTAAATGATGTATTACTTCCTCCAGAATAAGAATCAAATATATATTTATTTATAAAATCCCAGTTAATTAAAGGTAATTTTGATTGAATAGAAAATGCTTTCCAAATTTGGATATTTTTGGATAACCTTTTTTTTAATAGATCAATATATTTTTGATTCTCACATCCATGTAATTGAATTGCATATAGACATAATTCATTAGAAATGTCTAAAATAGTATTAATATCTTGGTTTTGAAATACTCCTACGTACTTTAAATTACTATTAAAGATTACATTTTTTGCAATTTTTTTTGTGATCTTACGAGGTGAATTTTCTGCGAAAATTAAGCCTCCATAAATTGCACCATATTTTTCACTAACTTGAGCATCAATAGAACGAGTTAAACCACATATTTTATTATTACCAAAAATTAAAGATTTAATACTAATTTCTAAATTTTTTTTTGACATTAAACTTGAGCCAATTAAAAAACCATGGACCATTTTACTTAATTCTTTTATTTGAGCATTTTCAGTTATTCCTGATTCACTAATAATAATTCTATTTTTTATTAATGGGGATAAAATTTTAGTTCGATTTAAATCAATTGATAAATCATGTAAATTACGATTATTGATCCCAATAATTAAGGCATTTAATTGAATTGCACGATGTAGCTCTGTTGTATTATTAACTTCTGTTAAAACTTCCATATTTAATTCTTTTGCTATGTTATATAACATCATATATTGCTTGTTATCTAAAATAGATAACATAAGCAATATAGCATCCGCTTTATAATATCTAGCTAAATAGACTTGATATGAATCAATGAAAAAATCTTTACATAAAATTGGTTGATAAACATTATTTCTCACAATACTGATAAATTTTAAATTTCCATGAAAATACTTCTCATCTGTTAAGACTGAAATTGCAGAAGCATATTTTTTATATACATTAGAAATCTCAATTAGATTAAAATTTTTTTTAATAACTCCTAAAGAAGGAGATGATTTTTTACATTCTAATATAAAAAAAGGATTTTTATTTTTCAATGCATTAAAAAAATTTCGAGTTTTTACATTAATTTTTTTTTTGATATCTTTGAGGGGTTCTTTTTTTTTTCTATCTTTGATCCAATCTATTTTATATTTTATAATTTCATTTAGTATTGTTTCTGCCATATTCATCTTCTTTTAACATATTGGAAATTTTAATTATATGTTTATAAATTTCACCGCTACGAATTTTATTCAATACCATTTTCGTATTTTTCTTTAAATCTTCGTATCCAAAAATTTTTAACAAAATTGCAACATTTACAGCAATTAATTCTTCATATAATCTATCTCCTTTACCTTGTAGAGTTTTTTTAATAATATTATAACTTTCTTCCTGAGAACTGACTGCATGTATTGGTTTAATATGTTCTTTTAAACCGAAATCTTTTGCTTCTAACTGATATGAATGAATTTTTTTATTTAATAATTCCGAAACATATGTTATACCATTTAATGTAACTTCATCAGTTCCATCACTATGGATTATAATGCCTCGTTGATATTTTAGTTTTTTTAAAATTTCTACCATAGGATTAATTAAATCTTTTTTATAAACACCTATTACTGTGAAAAAGGGACGAGAGGGATTTAAAAATGGCCCCAATAAATTAAAAATCGTTTTAATTTTTAAAGTTTTTCGAATTTTAGAGACGTATTGAAAGCCATCGTGATATTTAGGTGCAAATAAAAAGCAAATATTTAATTGATCTAAGGTTTTTAATGAACTTTGAATAGATGGATTTAAATTAATTTTAAATTTTTTTAAAATATCAGATGAGCCTGATTTGCTTGATACGCCTTTATTGCAATGTTTGATAATTTTAAATCCAAGATGAGATGCAGTAAAAGCGCTGGCAGTTGAGATATTAATTGTATTTTTACTATCCCCCCCTGTGCCAACTATGTCAGCAAAAATATAATTAGGTCGAGGGAAAAACTTCATAGCTTTTAAACAAGCACCAATTGCTCCTAATATTTCTTCTATTGATTCATGTCGAACATGCATAGCAGTTAAAATAGATGACAATTGTATTTCATTTATTTTTCCAGAAATAATAGAATTAAACAATCTATAACTTTCTTCTTGATCTAAAGATTCTAGCTTATAAAGTTTTTTGAATATATGTTGCATTGATAACCTTTTAAAATGTTAATTTAAAAATTAATATTTTTGTTGTTTTATAATTTTCACAATAATCGATTGAGTAAAATAATTCAATTTAAATTTAAGAAACTTTATCTATAATATTATTTGTATCTAAAAAAATTTTATTCACATGTTATATAACTATTAATATAATACGTTATATATAATGATTTTATTGTTGGAAATTTAAAATGAACAAGATAATAATAATATTATTATTTTCCTTAGTCTCTATAACCTGGGGGACTACTTGGATAGCAATGAAAATTGCTGTAGAAACAATTCCTCCATTATTTGCGACAGGAATACGATTTTTAATTGCTTCTCCTGTGCTTATTGTTCTTTCTTACATTACAAAGACACCTCTTTTATTTCCATATGGTCAAAGAAATTTTCAAATTACTATTTCTTTTTTCTATTTTTCAATACCTTTTACATTAATGTTATATGGTGGAAAATATGTTAATTCTTCTATTTCTTCAGTGATTTTTGCTAACATGCCAGTTGTTGTACTAATACTTTCTTCTTTTTTTTTAAAAAAAAAATAGATTCAATTAAAAAAATTGGTATATTTATTTCTTTGATTACATTATTTTTTATTTTATTTTTTAATTTAGAAGCAGAATGCTTTTTTCAATGGAAAGGCATTTTAGCTTTAATTTTAGCATTAGTTAGTCATGCTTTAATTTATATAGAATGTAGAAGAAAATGCACTGAAATTTCAGTTATTACATTTAATGCACTACCATCTTTAATATCTGGAGTATTTTTATCTATTATTTCTTGGTTTTTAGAAAAACCTAATATTTATTTATTTTCTGAAAAATCAATGTTAGCTATATTTTATCTTGGAAATTTTTCAGGCGTATTTGGTATACTGTCTTATTTTTATTTACAAAAAAAAGTTAGTTCATTTTACGCTTCAACTATTTTTTTAATTTTTCCTATAATTTCTTATGTTTTAGAAATTTATTTTTATAAAAAAACATTTTTTTTCTATGAATTATTTTGTATTTTACCGCTATTTACAGGAATACTATTAACGTTAATTCCAATAAATTTTTTTAAAAATATTAAAAGGCGTTTTTTTAATGACAGAAAAAATACAAAAAATACTTTCTAATTTAGGATATGGTTCGCGTCGAAGTATAGAAAAGATAATCGAAAAGGGAAATGTATTCTTAAATGGAAAAAGAGCAATAGTTGGGCAACGTGTAGATAAAAACAATCCTGGAGAAATTTTTATTGGAAATGAGAAAATAATCTTTAAAGAGCATAAAAAATTAGAAATTATTATTTATAATAAACCCATAGGTGAAATTTGCACTAGAAATGATCCGAAAAAACGATTAACTGTATTTGATAAATTGCCTTTTTTAAACTTAAGTAGGTGGATTAGTATTGGGCGTTTAGATATTAATACAAAAGGATTATTATTATTTACAAACAATGGGGAATTAGCAAATCAACTAATGCATCCGAGAAATAAAATTGAACGTGAGTATTATATACGTGTGTTTGGTGAAATAAACATAAATACAATAAATATTTTAAAAACAGGAGTTAAAATTAAAGATGGTTATGTTTCATTCAAAAGTATTGAATTAATTTCAAAAAATAAAAGCAAAAATAAATGGTTTAAAGGCGTTTTATGTGAAGGAAAAAATCGTGAAATTAGATTAATTTTTCGTTCAATTAAATGTCAAGTTAACAAATTAATTAGAATTAGATATGGTAATATTTTTTTACCAAAGAACTTAAAAGAAGGGGGATGGGAAAAATTAAACGATAAATTATTAAATGATTTATGTAACTTAGTTAAATAATAAATTTGCATTATTTAATATTTTACATCGAATTTTTAAAAAATTATTATAAAAAATAATATATCATAAAATAATACTAAATTTTAATTAAAATATAATTTTAAAAGTATAGCTGTTTAATTCTTTGAATTAAATGATTAATTATGAATAAATATTTTTTTAAGATCGTTTTTAAAGCAAAGAAAAAATTTAAACTTAAAATAATCGGTAATTCTATGTGCTGGTATTGGAAAAATAATTGATAAAAATTTTTTAAATTTATTCATCTAGTATTTAATAAAATGATTTAATATTCAATTAAAAAATTTTTAAAATATTAAGAAAATTAATATACACCTGAAATATAGATAATCAAATCAAATGTTGATCAATTAAATTTGAAAAACATAATTTCTTTTTACTATGCAGTGATTTTCTATATAAATAAAGTACTTGCTTTAAATAATAGTTATCTAGTTAATACAATTTTTGAAAAAATGAAAATCTAATTTTGATTTAGAATTTATCAAAAAATTATTTTTAGCGAAAAAGTTACATCAAGAAGAATATGTAACATATACAAGAATTGATTTTTTTGTTCAAGACTGATGTAATTAAAAGACAATAAATTATATAAAATGATATAGAATAAAATCATAATTAATCAAATGAAAATAAAAATATAAATCTATTATTCTTAAAGTAATAGTAGTTAATTTAAATTAGCGTTTTCTAAAATATTAAAATTTTCAAATAAAGAATTCAATAAAATAAGTGGAATTCAAAATCAATTTTCAAACCTTATGATAGATACAAATATATTTTTTAAAGGAAATTATATTTATTGAAAAATTTATGAAATATCTAAAAGATTCGATAAAACATCATAAAGGCACAAACTATAAAAAATTAGAAGATTTAAGACTCGTACAGATATAGCAATAAACAAATATTTCACATTTATAAGTATCAAAAATAAAAAATTTTAAAAAATAAAGCAATTTCTAAAAAAATAGTATTAAAAAACACAGCTATTTCAATACATATTAATTTCTGTAATCTTAATAAAAAACAACGATAAAACAGTATGAAAAATACATTTTTAAGTAGTTTAGGGCATAATTGAAAATGCAAAAGAGTATTATAAAAAATACTGTTAATTAAATTGTATTAAAATAATTCAAATTTAATAAAAACATATCGCTAAAAAAATTAAAACATATAGTATTATAATTAATAAAAATTCAACAATTTATATTTTTAGTAATCATCTTAAATATGTGATTTGTTATTCTCAGAAAATAAAATTGGATAGTCTCATTTTTTTATCTAAAATTTTTTTATAAAACATGTAAAATATAAAAAATTTTGTCTAATATTATAATATTAGTAGATAAATTAGATTTTATTTTATTTAAAGATATATTATAGATTAAATTTAATACATGGTTTCTAAAAGAAAAAGTACATAATTTTTTCTGTTATTTATATTTTCTGAATCAAAAAAAATTACTCTTGTAAAAAAATTAACTTAATTTAAATATTTATTATCTAAGAAACTATATTATTTATTTGATATTCTTAAAATAAGTGAAAAAGTAAAAAATTTGTGATTTATTTTAATAAACGAAAAAAATCGTAGTATGTTACCTCGAAAAAGAAAATAAATTTTCAGATTGATCAGCGTTTTAATTAAAAATTAATGATTCATCTTAAATATATCATAATTAAAAAATTATATTTTTAATATATAATATTTTCGTATTTTTTCAGCAATTGATTTAATAAACTTAGGGCTACTAGTTAAACTTAAAACGCCATCGATATTTTTTTCTTGAAGACTATTCGTTAAACATCCAGATTCTCTTGCTTGTAACTGTCCTGCAATAAAATTAACAGAATTTAATAAATTATAATTAACAATTAAACAATCTATTTTTCCAGAGGATACATATGCTAAATCAAGTAAAACTGAACCAGTACATCTAAACGAAATACCAGATAAAACAAGTTCTTTATGTACCTCTAAATATGATTTAGACTGTATTTTTTGATATTTTAAATGCGTTGATATTATCACATCACTTAAAGTGTTCACATTAGTACAACGAGTACGATATCCGTTTAATTGCGATCCTTGACCCCTAACAGAAGTAAATAAATCATTTTTTATAGGATCATATATTACTGATATTTCTGTGTTTTTTTTTATTATTACTGCTATTGATATACAAAAATGTGGGAAATTTTTAATGAAATTTTTTTTACCATCCAATTCATTTATAATCCATAAAATTTTTTTATCATTTGACATGTAGTTCGTGTTTTTTTTAATAATAATATGACTTGGATAATATTTATAAATAATCTCACTAATAACTTGATATGTTTTATTCATCACTTGCTTAATAAAATATTGTTTTTTTTCATAATCGTCTTTAATAAATTTTTGAGTATCGTAATTTTGTATAATAATATTTCCTCCTTTCCGAATTGCACGAATTGCGATATTTAACATGGGATGCATTAAATTCTCCTAATTAAAAATAATTTATTTATTTTTCATTAAATAATAATATCATAATTTATATACATATTTAATGTTTTTAATTTTTTAAATCAATTCATAATTTTAAAAAAATTTAATATTAATCAAATTTTTTAATATAATTTTTATACTTATTTGATAGATAAAATTATTATCTTTAATTAAGGTGTTTTACATGGATAAAAAAATTAATTTAAATATTTTAGATTCTCAAGTAAATTTACTAGATCTAGATTTTAAAAATATTCAATTGTTTCTTGCGTCTATTGGGGCAAAAAATTTTACTGCTGAACAAATTATAAAATGGATTTACAGTCATAATTGTTATGATTTTGATAAAATGTCAAATATTAGTAAAAATATTAAAAAAAAGCTATACCAGAACTCTTGTATAAAAATATCAAATTTTTCAGAAGAAAAAGTATCTTCTGATGGTACAATAAAATGGATTACATCTTTAAATAATCAAAAAATAGAAACAGTTTATATACCGGAAAAAAAACGTTCTACTCTTTGTATTTCATCACAAATTGGTTGCCCTTTAAAATGTGATTTTTGTGCCACAGGAAAGCAAGGATTTAATAGAAATTTAAAAGTATCTGAAATTATTTCTCAAATTTTACAAGCTAAAAAAAAATTAAAAAATACACATATAACTAATATAGTATTTATGGGAATGGGCGAACCATTATTAAATTTAAATAACATTATTACGGCATTAAAAATTATTTTAAATACAAATGGTTTTGGATTATCTAAACGCCGTATTACTTTGTCTACTGCAGGAATTGTCCCAGCAATAGATCGATTAAATAAAAACATTGATATTAATCTAGCAATCTCTTTACATGCTTCTAATGATAATATTAGAAATCTTATTATGCCGATTAATAAAATATATAATATCGAATCTCTTTTAAGTGCGGTATCTAGATATTTAAAGAATTCTAATGCCAATCGAAATGGGGTTACTATAGAATATGTGATGCTTAAAAATATTAATGATTCTATTAAAAATGCTGAGGAGTTAGCTTATATTTTAAAAAAAATACCTAGTAAAATAAATCTTATTCCTTGGAATTCTTTCAAAAATTCAAATTTTATATCTAGTACTGAGAATAGTATTCATACTTTTGCAAATATTTTAAGAAAAAAAGGATTTAATACAACAATTCGTAAAAATAGAGGGAAAGATATTGATGCTGCTTGTGGTCAGTTAACAGGAAATATAATTAATTATCGTAAAAATCATTTATAAATTTCGAACAATATTATATATTAGTTTTATTTACTATAAAATTGACATAATTAAAAATTTAAAATTAGATATTTATTCTAATCTTAACAACATATTACAATATAATGAATAAATATAAAGCTATTAATAGAAGAAAATCTAATCGTATTTATGTAGGAAATGTTCCTATTGGAAATAATGCGCCTATTTCTGTACAATCTATGACAAATACGAAAACCACAGACATCCAAGATACAATTAATCAAATTGATCAATTAAAAAGAGTAGGAGTTGATATTATAAGGATTTCTATTCCAACAAAAGAAGCGGCGGAAGCATTTAAAATAATTAAAAAAAAAACAAATATTCCACTTATAGCAGATATACACTTTGATTATAGATTAGCTATAAAATCTATACAATATGGCGCGGATTGTTTAAGAATTAATCCTGGAAATATTGGCAAAAAAAGAAAAATTAATGAAATAGTAAGTTGTGCTAAAGATAATAATATTCCAATTAGAATAGGAATTAATTCTGGGTCATTAGAACATGATATATTAAAAAAATATAAATCTCCTTTACCAGAAGCTTTAGTAGAGTCTGCTATAAGAAGTATAGAACATTTTGATAGTTTAAATTTTCATCAATTTAAAGTTAGTGTAAAAGCATCTGATGTTTTTTCTGCTGTTAAAGCAAATAAAATATTAGCAAAAAAAATTACACAACCTATACACATCGGTATAACAGAATCTGGAAGTATACGTAATGGCACAGTAAAGTCATCTATTGGAATTGCTTCCTTGTTATCTGAAGGAATTGGAGATACTTTAAGAGTGTCTTTAGCTGCTCATCCTATTGAAGAAGTGAAAGTAGGTTATGATATTTTAAAAGTTTTAGGAATTAGGTTTAGAGGCATTAATTTTATTGCTTGCCCTACTTGTTCAAGGCAAGAATTCGATGTTATTAAAGTAGTAAAAGATTTAGAAAAAAAACTAGAAGATATTGAAACGTCTATGGACGTTTCTATCATCGGGTGCGTTGTAAATGGATTAGGTGAAGCTAAAATGGCAAACCTAGGAGTGACTGGAGGATATAAAAAAAGCGGGTTATATCAAGACGGTATACGTCAAAAAAACAAGCTAAATAACAAAGATATAGTGCGAGAACTAGAAATCTATATTCGTAAAAAATCAAGTGAATTAAAAAATAAAAATGATAACTAATTATTAACAATTTATAAGTATATTTATAAATAAGAGATCAGAGTGAATAAAAAAATTAGTTCAATTAGAGGAATGCATGATTATTTTTCTGAAGATTTAGAGATTTGGAACAAATTAGAAAAAAATTTTAAACAGGTTTTAAACAGTTACTCTTTTGAAGAAATCAAACTTCCTATATTAGAAAAAACAGAAATTTTTCAAAGAGCTATTGGAAATGTTACAGATATTATAGAAAAAGAAATGTATTCGTTTTACGATAAAAAAGGCAATAGTTTAACTTTGAGGCCTGAAGGAACTGTAGGTTGTGTACGAGCTATAATACAAAATAATTTATTATATAAAAAAAAATTAAAATTTTGGTATTTAGGACCAATGTTTAGATATGAACGTCCTCAAAAAGGACGATATCGTCAATTCTATCAATTAGGTGTAGAAGTTTTCGGATTAAGCGAAATAGATGTTGATTTAGAAGTAATTTTATTGACAAATCGTTTATGGAAAATTTTAGGTATTAATTTTGACTTAACATTAGAAATAAATTCAATTGGCTTGCAATTAGATCGAATTAAATATCAAAAAGAATTAGTTTTTTTTCTCGAAAAATATAAATCTTTTTTAGACGAAGAATCTAAAAGACGTTTATATTCTAATCCATTCCGTATTCTAGATTCCAAAAATTTAAATGTTCAACGTATATTAAAAAAAGCTCCGTCATTAAATAATTTTATTAATGACAAATCATTAAACCGATTTAATAATTTATGTCATATAATGAAGACACATGGTATTAAATATAAATATAATCCAAATTTAATAAGAGGTTTAGATTATTACACTGATACAGTATTTGAATGGAAAAGTAATGTAATAGGATCAAAAGATACTATTTGTGCAGGTGGAAGATATGATGCTTTAGTTGAAGAATTAGGTGGTGTAAAAAAACCAGCAATAGGATTTGCTATAGGAATTGAGCGTTTAATTTTATTAATGAGATCGAAAAATGTTCTTTCTAGAAAAAGAGAAAAAATTAATATTTATATTATTTTTTTAGGAGAGGAAAATAAAAATCACGCTATCAGTTTATCAGAAGAAATGAGAGATATATATCCTAAGCTAAACATATTTATGAGTTTTTCGAATTTTAGTCTTTCAAAAAAAATTAAGCACGCTGTTGAATTATCATCTCGTATTGTAATTTTAATAGGTGCGAATGAAATTAAGAAGAAATGTTATTTAATAAAAGAGTTAGAAACAAAAAAAGAATCTTATCTTTTTAAAAGTGAATTAATACTAAAAATTAATAGTATTTTTAAGAAGCATCTTTCAAGAGAAAATTAACTTTTAAAAAATTTATTTTAATTTTTATTTCAGGAAAAAAATGTTTAATAAAAAGATAGAATTTAATAAATATGATCCAGAGCTATGGATAGCTATGTTAAAAGAAAAAGAAAGACAAGAGAATCATATAGAATTAATTGCATCAGAAAATTATGCTAGTACTTATGTAATGCATGCTCAAGGATCTCAGTTAACTAATAAATATGCGGAAGGTTATCCAGGAAAGCGATACTATGGTGGCTGTGAACATGTAGATATTATAGAACAATTAGCTATTGATCGCGCAAAAAAATTATTTAACGCTGATTATGCAAATGTTCAGCCTCATTCAGGTTCTCAAGCTAATTTTGCGGTTTATACAGCTCTTTTAAAACCTGGAGATGTAATTTTAGGTCTGAAATTGTCTCATGGGGGGCATTTAACACATGGTTCTTCTGTAAATTTTTCAGGGAAATTGTATAATTCAATTACCTATGGAGTAGATCTAAACGGAGAAATTAATTATGAAGAAATATATGATTTAGCTAAAAAACATCGACCGAAAATGATCATTGGTGGTTTTTCTGCATATTCTGGTATTTGTGATTGGTCTAAAATGCGTAATATTTCAGATGAAATAGATGCCTATTTAGTTGTGGATATATCTCATGTTGCGGGATTGATTGCTACAGAACTTTATCCAAGTCCAATAGATTATGCGCATGTTGTCACAAGTACTACACACAAAACATTAGCAGGACCTCGAGGGGGGCTTATTCTAGCTAAAAACGGAAATAATACGTTTTATAACCGATTAGATTTATCTGTTTTTCCGGGTGGACAAGGTGGACCACTCATGCATGTGATTGCAGGAAAAGCGGTAGCTTTTAAAGAAGCTTTAGATCCGAATTTTAAAATATATCAAGAACAAATTTTAAAAAATGCTAAAATTATGGTTAAAACATTCTTAAAAGAAGGATATGAAATTATTTCAGGAAATACTTATAATCATTTATTTTTAATAAATCTCACAAATAAAAAAATTACAGGTAAAGATGCTGATATTGCTTTAGGAAAAGCTAACATTACTGTGAATAAAAATACTATTCCTAATGATATTAGAAGTCCTTTTATTACCTCAGGAATACGTATTGGAACACCTGCTGCTACAAGAAGAGGTTTTAAAGAATCAGAAATGTTACAAGTTAGTTTATGGATTACAAGTATTTTAAACGATATTCAAAACACCAAAAATATTTTGAAAATTAAAAATAAAGTCTTAGAAATATGCTCTAAATATCCTGTGTATATATAAATTCTTATAAATATATCCATCTTTGTTAAAGATAATATTAATTTTGCTAGCAATATATTTCATTCAGGTAATTTAATTTTAATTTTATTTACGTCTATGTTATTTATATTTTTTAAATAAGGCACTATCCCTAATAACGGCGATTTAATATAACTTAACAAAGTTTGGATATAATATGAAGTGTATTTATTTTCTGGAAAAACATTATTGGCAATCCATCCTGAACATATCAAATTATCTGAAAGAATAGATTTTTCAGTCAAAATAGCATGGTTAATACATCCTAATTTTATTCCTACAACTAAAATAACTGTTAATTTTTCTTCTTGTACCCAGTCCGAAAAAGTATATTTGTTTGATATAGGAGTGTACCATCCACCAGCACCTTCAATTAAAATCCAATTAGATTTTAAAGAAATTTTTTTTAAACCTAGAGATAAATGTTCTTTTTTTATTTTTCTTTTATTTATTAAACTTAGTATATTAGGTGGGGCGCTTTCAACAAATGAAATTGGATTAATTTCTTTATAAGTTAAATAAATAGAACTGCTTTTTTTTAAAATATAACTATCCTCATTAATAAATTCATATTTTTTTTCGTTAGTCTTAAAAGTTATATCTTTATACTTTTTTGCCCCAGAAGATATTGGTTTATAACCTGCTGTTACATAACCAAAATTACTTGCTTTTTTTAATAAAATTCCACTTATAGTGCTTTTTCCGATGTTTGTATCAGTACCAGTAACAAAAAATTTTTTTATCATAACTGTTTTATATTTTGATTAGGAAATAATATATTTCAAAGTAAACCAATAAAATATTGTAAAAAACGCATAAATTTAAATTAGCGTAACTCAAACCAGTTTATTCTATGTATTTAAATAATAAATACAAGAATATCATGGTTAGTTACTTAATTAATTATCTTTTATTTCAAATTTAAAAACAAAAAATTTTTTTATCTTTAAGCTCCGGCGTTATAATATTTCTCTTTATTTAATTTGATATTTTTTAAATTAAAGTTTTTTTCTTTTGTTTGATCTTTTTGATTATAATTAGGGAATAAATTTAATTTTTTAAAAAGCTTTAAATCATTTTCTTTCTCGGGATTATCAGAAGTTAATAATTTACATCCATAAAAAATAGAATTTGCTCCAGCCATAAAACACATAGCTTGTGTTTGATCATTCATATCTTTTCGACCCGCTGATAATCGAATATAAGACCTAGGCAACATAATACGAGTAGCTGCTATAACTCTAATAAAATCAAATGGTTCTACATCTAAATTGTTCTCCATTGGAGTACCTTTTATTTTAACTAACATATTTATTGGAACACTTTCAGGTTGTTTAGGAAGATTTGATAACTGCATTAATAATTCCATTCGATCTTGTATTTTTTCTCCAAGACCAATAATACCTCCAGAGCATACTTTCATTCCAGCATCACGAACTACTTTTAAAGTTGTTAAACGTTCTTTATATGTTCTTGTTGTAATAACATTTTTATAAAAATTTTCAGATGTATCTAAATTATGGTTATAAAAATCTAATCCGGCATTTGATAATCTTTTTGCTTGAGTGTTGTTAATACTACCTAAGGTCATACAAGTTTCCATGCCCATTTTTTTTACTTCTTTAATAATTTTTTCTAAATACGGCATATCTTTTTCATTAGGATTTTTCCATGCTGCACCCATACAAAATCGAGTTGAACCTGAATCTTTAGCATTTTTTGCAGATTTTAAAATTTGCTTCAATTCTAATAATGATTGTTTCTTTAATCCTGTTTTATACCTAGCACTTTGCGGGCAATATTTGCAGTCTTCTGGGCACGAGCCGGTTTTAATAGATAATAATGTACTGATTTGTATTTTATTGGGATTGAAATTTTCACGATGTTTTTTTTGAGCTTCAAAAACAAGATCAAAAAAAGGTTTTTCAAACAATGATTTTGTATCTTCTAGATTCCATTTTTTTTTCATGTCATCTCCAAAAAAATATGATTTTTTAAATTAAATGCTTATAATAAGGTATTCAATATTTTATACATAAATCATAATGAGTCAATCTGATATATTGTTTGATTATAAACATATTTGGCATCCATATTCTTCTATTATAAATCCTCTTCCTTGTTATTCTGTTATATCAGGTAAAGGAGTATATTTAAAATTAAAAAATGGAAAGAACATAATAGATGGAATGTCTTCATGGTGGTCTGCTATACATGGATATAATCATCCTATACTAAATAAATCTTTAAAGAAGCAAATAAAAAAGATATCACATGTTATGTTTGGAGGGATCACGCATCCTTCAGCTATTTTACTTTGTAGGAAATTAATTAAATTAACTCCAGAAAAATTAGATTGTATTTTTCTTTCAGATTCTGGATCAGTATCTATTGAAGTAGCAATAAAAATGTTGATTCAATATTGGACATCTTTAGGTCAAAACAGAACAAAAATATTAACTATTCGAAATTCTTATCATGGCGATACTTTTGCTGCTATGTCTATTTCTGATCCAGAAAATTCTATACATAAAATATATAAAAATTTCTTACCAAAAAATTTGTTCGCAAAAGCTCCAACTTCTAATTTTAATCAAGAATGGGATGCTAATGATATTATATCATTTCAAACAATAATAGAAAAAAATCAATTAAATATAGCCGGTGTAATATTAGAACCTATAGTACAAGGTGTGGGTGGAATGAAATTTTATCATTCTATATTTTTAAAAAAAGTTGAAGAATTATGTAAATATTATTCAATTCCATTAGTTTTTGATGAAATTGCTACAGGATTCGGTCGGACTGGAAAATTTTTTGCCTTTCAACATGCTAATGTTGTTCCTGATATATTATGCTTAGGAAAAGCTATGACTGGTGGCACAATAACATTAGCTGCGACTTTAACTTCGCGTAATATTGCTAATACTATTAGTAGAAGTAATATTGGTTGTTTTATGCATGGGCCAACTTATATGGGTAACGCACTAGCATGTTCTGTAGCTCATGCTAATATAAAAATATTAGAAACAAACGAATGGAAAAAACAAGTTATTAATATTGAAAAAGAGCTGTTGAACAGTTTATTGCCGTTAATTGAACACCCAAGAGTCATTGATGTTCGTGTCTTAGGAGCCATAGGTGTAGTTGAATGCAAACAACACATTAATTTAAAATTAATGCAAAAATTTTTTGTAAAAAATGGTGTTTGGATAAGACCTTTTAAGAAATTAATTTATATTGTGCCTCCTTATATTATAAGCATAGAAAATTTAAAAAAACTTATTTATGTTATTCAAAAATCCTTAGATGAAAACATTTTATTTTTTTAAAAAGTTTAAATTGTATAAGTCAGTATCCATAGAGGTTCTATACCTGTAGAGTATGTATTTAATTTTGTTAAATATCCTGTTTTTTGATTGATACTATATATAGAAAAATTATTAGATTTCTGACTTGCTACAATTATATATTTATCATAAAAATCAATACAGAACGTGCGCGGCTGCTGTTCTATATAGTAAATTTTCACAAAGGAAATAGTACCATTATTTTTATTTATACGAAATAGTGAAAGACTATTTAACATTCTATCAGAAACATATAAAAAATTACCGCATGATGTTAAATGAATATCAGCAGACCAATATTGATGAAAAATAATATTATTTTCTATAATTGAAGTGTTTTGTATATTTTCCACTTTAAATATATTTTTTCTTATATAGATTTTCCAAACATCTATAGTACCATTAAGCTCATTGATAGTATAAATAAAATCTTCATTAGGATGAAAACTAATATGACGTGGTCCTGAGTTCAATTTAGTTTGAATAAATTTTTGTTTTGTATGTTTTAATATTCCATGTTGTGTCAAATTATATAAATAGATACAGTCTTCTTTTAACGCAGTTACAAATAATATATTATATTTTATATTCATTAATGCTGCATGGCATCCATTAATATCATAAATAATTTGAATTGGATCTTTAGGAATTCCATATTGATTTAATGGAATAACACTGAGAGAATTAGTATGGTATGAACTACAAAATAAAAGGTTTTTTTTAGGACTAAAAGAAATATAATTAGGACTTCCTGGAATACAACTTTCATTTTTTTTTTCTAAATAACCATCTTTTTTGATAGTATATACAATTATACGATTTTTAGGACGAATTCCGACATATAATAAATTTTTATCCTTAATATAATTAATTGGTTGCACATTTCCATCAGTGTTAATTGTTTGAATTAATTCCATTTTTCCGTCTGGATATAAATCCCATGCTTCTATAGTTTGACTGGTTGAGTTAGCAATATAAACAATTTGTTTCATATAGTTCCTGTTATAAAAATGAAATTTTATTTTTTAATTAATTTCAATTGTTTAATGTTTTTAAATTTTTTAATAAATTTATAATCCAATTTACACGTATAGAATCGCTTTCAAAACTATGAAAAAATTTTAATTTTGTAGAATCAATCATTTTCCAAAGATTAGGTTCATTTTTAAAAAGTGAAAGTAAATATTCCATATTAATTGAATTTTTTTTATTAAACTTTATAATTCCTATATTTTTATTAGATTTAATATGTGAAATACCAATTTTTTTTGTGAGTAATTTGATCTTTGCAATTAAAATTAAATTTTTAGCAGATGTCGGTAGCTTTCCAAATTGATTAAGAAGCTCTAAAGATATTGTTTCAATTTCTTTTTCGCTTTTAGCATTTTCAATTTTTTCATAAAAAAATAATCGTTGATTTACATCAAAGATGTAATTTTTGGGCAATAAAGCAGGAATATATAGTTCAATGTATGATTTTTTGATTAAATTCTCTAATAATATTTTTTTTTCTCCATTTTTATAAATTTTAATAGTTTTATGTAATAATTTCATATATAAATCAATCCCTATGCAATCAATATGACCACTTTGTTCTTTTCCAAGCAATTCACCTATTCCTCTAATTTCTAAGTCTCTATTAGATAAATTAAATCCTCCTCCAAAGTTATTTGTTATAGCAATCGCTTCTAATCTTTTTTGAGCATCTAATGTAATTTTTTTAAAATTTTTAACAAATAAAAAAGCATATCCTTGATTGTTAGCGCGTCCAATTCTACCTCTAAGTTGATGTAACTGAGATAAACCAAAATGATCTGCGTTTTCAATAATAATGGTATTTGCTTTAGGTATATCAATACCACTTTCTATAACAGTAGTGCAAACTAATACATTAAAATAGTTGTGATGAAATTCATTCATTATTTGCTTTAATTCAATATAGTTCATTTTTCCATGAACAATTTTAATTTTGGCATGAGGAACTACATTTAACAATTTTATAACTACATTATCAATTCCTTGAATTTGATTATATATATAATATACTTGTCCGCCTCTAGATATTTCTTGGGAAATTGCTTTTTTTATTAAAACCGGACTATATTCTTCTATAAAAGTTTTTATTTTTTTTCTTTCTTTTGGAGGATTAGATATAATAGATAAGTCTTTTATTCCATGCATTGCCATATTTAATGTACGAGGGATTGGAGTTGCTGTTAAAGTTAATATGTCAATATGAGAATATATTTTTTTAATTATTTCTTTATGAATTACACCAAATCGGTGTTCTTCATCAATAATTAATAAACCAGGATTATACCATTCAATATTTTCGAACAAAATTTTATGAGTACCTATCAATATATTAATTTTACCAATACTAATATTTTTTAAAATTTTTTTCTTTTCTTTTATACTTCGAAACCTAGATAATATATCTATATTTATAGACCAATTAGAAAATCTTTTTGAAAAATTATTAAAATGTTGTTCTGCTAATAATGTTGTTGGAACTAAAACAATAACTTGTTTTTTATTTGATATACATATAAAAGCAGCTCTCATTGCAACCTCTGTTTTTCCAAAACCTACATCACCACAAATTAATCTGTCCATAGGAATAGATTTGTTCATATCATTTAATACAGAATTTATAGCGTTTCTTTGATCTAAGGTGATTTGAAAAAAACAATCTTGACAAAAAAGATTATATTGTTTTTCATTTTTTTTAAACGAAAAACCTTTTTTGGATAGTCTATTCGCATAAATATTTAATAAAATTGCGGCATGATCATATAAATTTTGACTAATTTTATTTTTTTCTTTATCCCATTTATCACCACCTAATTTATGTAAAATAACATTTTTTGATGAATTTTCAGAATATGGAAAAATTAAATGTAAATATGAAATAGGCACATACAACTTATTTTCTTCTGCATATAAAATCACTAAATATTCAGACTCATAACTAGCTGTTTTTATTGTAGTTAATCCTTGATATCTTCCAATTCCATGCTGAACATGTATAATAAGATCATTAATTTTTAATTGGTATAAAAATTTGTTTTTAATAGGTTTAATATTTATACTATTAGTAGTTTTAATTATTTCTTTTGTAGAGATAAATAAAAAATTTTTTTTAACATCTATAAAATTTTTATGCAAATTTCCTATAATGTAAAAAAAATTACTTTTATCATTAACATCATAAATATTTGTTATGTTTTTAGGGTAAATATTTTTTAAATTTAAAATTTTTAAAACTGTCATCAAACATTCTTGTTTTGTTATAAAAAAAATAATTTTTCCTGAAAAATTGTATAAAAAAGAAAAAATTTTTTTAGAATTTTTTATATTTTCATTTGTTTTTAACAAACTTGGCAGCTTCTGACAATAATAGTTCAAGGGATGTTTATTTACTATCTCTTCAAAGATAATTTTCATAATAGAATGTTTTTAAATAAAATAAAAATGCTTTAATTTTGATTAAAAATTTCAAAAAAATAATTTTTAAAATTAAATTATATCGATACTGAAAATATTTTATATACATCAATTATATTTTCTAAGTTTTTGGTTTCACAATTAAATTAAAATAAATTTAATTATTTACAAAAATTGCAGTAATTTATTGTAAAGTAAATGTAAATAAAATAATGATGCTATTTGTAGTTTATTATATTATTTTTTAAAAAAAAATATTATAATTTAGTTTTAAATTTTTTATTTTAATTATGATAAAATACTATTTCGCATTTAATTTGGCTGTTTTTACTAATAAAATTTTTATTTAAAAAATATTAAAATTTATTAAAAAAAAATTTATCAAAAAAAGATATCTTTAATGTATAAGCCCATATATATATTTATTGGTTTTCGTTATTTTTGGAACTCTCATTTAACAAATTTTAAAAAAATTATTACTATTTTATCTATTATAGGTGTTAGTATCGGAACAGCATCTATTATTATTACAATGTCCTTAGCAAATGGATTTCAGAGTGAATTTAAAAAGAATATTCTCTCATTTATTCCTCATTTAATTATTACAAATAATAGTTATTATATCAATGAATCTAAATTTCCTAAAAATATTTTAAAATTAAAAAATATTCAAAAAGTATCTGGTTTTATCAGTAATAAAGTTCTTGTTCAAAGTAAAAAAAATATTACTATAGGTGAAATTATTACTTTTAAAGAAGAAAATTACAATACTTTTAAAACTTATAATATTAAAAATTATTTATATACACTTAATTCAAAAGAAAAGAATATTATCTTAGGTAAAAAATTAGCAGAAAAATTAAATGTAAATATTAATGATTCAATTAAACTGATAATCTTGCCTAATAATAAAAAAAATTTTTTAAAAAAAAAAATTAATGCACAGTTATTTAAAATAACTGGTTTATTTAACACAAAAAATGATATTGATGGTTATCAAATGTTAATTAACACTGAAATTGCTTTAAATTTTTTAAATTATGATAAAAATTACGTGACTGGCTGGAGAGTTTGGTTAAGAGACCCATTTTCTTTTAACATAAATACGTTTAAAATCAAAGAAAATAATTTAATCTTTTTAGACTGGAAAAAACAACAAGGTGAGTTTTTTAAAGCAATACAAATTGAAAAATATATTATGTTTCTTTTTTTTATTTTAATTTTATTGATTGTAGGAATTAATATAGTTATTACTTTAACAGTGAATATCATAGAAAAGCAAAATATTATTGCAATTTTACAAACGCAAGGATTATGCCGAAAAAAAATTATGTTAATATTTGTTACATTGGGAGCAAGTACTACTATAATTGGAAATTTTTTAGGAACATTAATTAGTTTCATATTAATATTTCAAGGAAAAATTATTAATTTTTTAATAAACACTTTGTTTAGTAATGTAAGCGTTCCAATAAAAATTTTTCCTATTCAGACTCTTATAGTTAATATTGTATTTACATTAATTTCTATTTTATCTACATTATATCCAATTTGGAGTATTACCAAATCAACACCTTCTAAAATTTTATCTTATGAATAATATAATTTTACAATGTATCGACTTAACTAAATCTTACAAAAATAACAAAAAAATCACTCATGTTTTAAAAAAAACATCATTTTTTCTTAAAAAAAGTGATATAGCAGTTATTGTTGGAAAATCGGGCTCTGGAAAAAGTACTTTTTTGCACTTAATTAGCGGCTTAGAAAAACCCACTTCTGGAACTATTTTATTTAATGGTATATCATTAAGTTCAATGTCATCTAATCAAATAGCTCAATTAAGAAATTCAAATTTAGGGTTTGTTTATCAATTTCATCATTTATTGTTAGATTTTAATGTACTTGAAAATGTTGCAATGCCATTACTTATTAGTAATAAAACTATTAAAGAAGCTAAAGAAAAAGCGCACGAAATGTTAATTAAAGTTAACTTAGAAAAAAAAATTAAAAAATACCCATCTGAATTATCTGGCGGTGAGAGACAAAGAGTAGCTATTGCTCGAGCTTTTATTAATACACCAAAATTGATAATAGCAGATGAACCTACTGGAAATTTAGATTTTTATAATGCAAAAATAATTTTTGACTTAATATTTGAGTCGAATATTAATTTAAAAACTTCTTTTTTAATTGTGACACATGATCTTTTATTCGCAAGAAAAGCACATGTTTTATTGGAAATAAAACATGGTCAACTAAATATAAAAAAATATATTCAATGAATTTTTTGCCTTTTTTTATTGCAAAACGCTTATATTTAAAAAACAATAACAATCATATGATTTTTTTGATTTCTATTTTATCTAAAATAGCGATTTCTTTAAGTGTTTTTGTATTAATTATCAGTGTTAGCGCTTTAAATGGATTTAAAATATTAGTAAATCAAAATATTTTATCATCTTTGCCTCATGGAATTATACAGTCAATAAACGAACCATTTCCGCGTTCTCAGGAGATTATACGAAAAATTAATTCCATATCAGGAGTAAATTACTCTGAACCATACATTTTAATGAATGCAGCTTTATTTAAAAAAAATGAAATTAAATTTTTTAATGTTAAAAGTTTTACAGATATAAAACATATAAAAAAATATTTTTCTTTTCAAAAAGAGAACTATCAGTTAGAAAAGTTAAATAATTTTAAAAATAATCAAATCATTATTTCTTCTGACTTGTCTAAAGACTTAAAAATAAAAGAAGGAGATTGGATTGATTTCATAATTGTAGATAATAAGTTTTCTTTTCAATTGAATAAAATAAAAATCTTTTCTTTTCAAATTAAATCTATATTTAATTCTAATGGAGTTTCAAATGCTAATATTGGGTTAATTCCATTTGCTTTTTTTCAAGATCATTTTGATATAAAAAATCATATTAATGCTATTGAACTATATATGTCGCATCCGTTAAAGGCTAATAAAGTTATTTTAGATGTAGCTAAAAAAATTAAAATTCCTGTTGTTTTATACACCTGGATTAGCGACTATAAATATATATATAATGATATTAAAAAAATAAAAACAATTATATATATTACATTGTTAATGCTAATAATAATCTCTTCTTTTAGTGTGATATCTGTATCGTTATTATCTATCTCGAAAAAAATAAAAGATATTTCTATTTTACGTAGTATCGGTGCTAACAATATTCTTATTAAACTTATTTTTTTATATTATGGTTTTCGTTTTATTTTAATAGGAAGTTTGATCGGTTTGGTATCTGGTGTTATAACTATTTTAAATTTCAAAAACATTATATTTTTTTTAGAACAACATTTTAGCGGCAACTTATTGATAAACAACATTTATTATCATAATTTTTTATTATTAGACTTAAATTTATCAGATATAATAATTATTTTTATCAGTACTATAGTAATAGGAATTATTTCGAATTTATACCCTGCATATTATGCTTCAAAAATAGATCCTAACAAAATTTTAAAAAAATTTTAATTATTTAATATTATAAAGAATTTGCAATTAATTAAAATTTTTTTATTAATTTAATATTAATTATATATTTTATTAACACAATAACTTGGTGAAATTATGACTATTAAAGTAGGTATAAATGGCTTTGGTCGTATTGGACGCGTTGTATTTCGATTAGCTCAAAGATGCAAAAATATTGAAATTTTAGCAATAAATGATTTAATTGATCCTGAATACATAGCTTATATGTTAAAATATGACTCTACACATGGTGACTTTCAAAAAAATATTGAAGTAAAAAATAAAAATATTATTGTTAATGGGAAAACAATTAGAACTACTTCAATAAAAGATCCTAAAAAGTTAATGTGGAATGATTTATCGATTGATGTTGTAATTGAATCTACAGGTCTTTTTTTAACTAAAGAAGCCGCCTATCAACATATCTTAGCTGGAGCGAAAAAAGTTGTAATAACTGGCCCTTCTAAAGATGACATTCCAATGTTTGTTAAAGGAGCTAATTTTGATAAATATCAAGGTGAAAATATCGTTTCCAATGCATCTTGTACAACCAACTGCTTAGCTCCTTTAGCAAAAGTAATAGATGATAATTTTCATATTATAGAAGGTTTAATGACTACTGTTCATGCTACTACAGCTACTCAAAAAGTTGTCGATAGTGCTTCAAATAAGGATTGGAGAGGCGGTAGAGGAGCATTTCAGAATATTATTCCCTCTTCTACTGGAGCAGCTATAGCCGTTGGCAAAGTTTTGCCAAATTTAAATGGAAAATTAACGGGCATGGCATTTCGCGTTCCTACATCTAATGTATCTGTTGTAGATTTAACAGTTCGTTATAAAAAATCAGCTACATATGAAGAAATATGCTCTGTTATTAAGAATGCCGCAAATCAAGAAATGAAAGGAATATTAGGATACACAGAGGATGAAGTAGTATCATCAGACTTTAACGGAAAAGAATTAACTTCAATATTTGATATGAAAGCAGGCTTATCATTAAATAAAAATTTTGCTAAACTAATTTCTTGGTATGATAATGAAACTGGTTATTCTAGTAAAGTTTTAGATTTAGTTACGTTGGTATCTACAAGATAAAAAACAGATTTATATTTCCAATATAAAAATCGCAGTATTAAGTGTATACTTAATACTGCGTATTGAAAAAACAATTATAAAATATTAAATAAATTAATTTTTATTGCCTTGATAATCTAATGAAATTAGGTTCAAAAAAAATATTACTTCGCCATGGATTAATATCAATACCTCCTCTCCGAGTATATCTTGCATAAACACTGAGTTTTCGAGGTTTGCATATTTCTTGAATATCGTTAAATATTCTTTCAATGCATTCTTCATGAAATTCATTATGATTACGGAAAGAGACTAAATATTTTAACAGTGCAGTATGGCTAATTTTTTGACCATTATAAATAATATTAATTGATGCCCAATCAGGTTGATTGGTTATTGGACAATTTGATTTAAATAAATTACTATATAAAGATTCAATAACTAATTCTTTTTTTTTAGAAGAATTTTTAAGTAATAATTTATTGTAATTATATGATGTTATTGAAATATTTTTATTATCTATGCAAGTTCCAGAAAATTTAGATATACCTATTTTCTCAATTTCATGTAAATCAAAGAATTTTACTGAAACTTCTCCTAACACACATTTATTCAAATCAGATATAAATGTTTTTATTAAATTAGTACTATTTTTAAATTTAATTTGATTAAAACTATTTATATAAATTTTTAAACTTTTGGATTCAACGATATTTTCAGTTGTACTATTAAATTCTATTTTAGCAATAGCAACTTGTGGTACTCCATGTAAATTTAACCAAGATATTTCATATAACGTCCAAATATCTTTACCTATAAATGGAAGATTTATATGATTTATTTTGATTTTTATACGATGCTTTTTTCTCGGTATGCTTTTTAATAAATAAAATTGGTTTGTTTTAACAATCATATTATTTCTTTTTTAATTTCTTTTAAATAAGAGAAAACTCATGAATACATTTATATTTCTTGAAAAATAAATTATTTATAATAAAATTTTGTAAAATTTTTAACAAAATTCAAAAATAATTTTTTCTATCCATTTTTTAACACGATATTTTGTTTGATCTGATTGACGATCTTCATCTAAAACAAGTCCCATAAAATAATCTTTGTTTAATAAGGATTTCGAAGAATCAAAATTATAACCTTTTGTTGGCCATTGACCAATTATTTTTGCTTTATTTTTTTTAATAATTCTGTATATTACACTGAGTGCATCACAAAAATATTCACTATAATCTTCTTGATCACCACATCCAAAGAGAGCAACAGTTTTTTTTGAAAAATTTACTTTTTTTAAAATAGGTAAAAAATCATCCCAGTCACATTGCACTTCACCATAATACCAAGTTGGAATACCAAATATTAAGTTATTGAAATTTTCTATATCTTTTTTAGAAGTGCTGCTGATATCATGTAAAATAGATTTATTTTTTCCAATTTTTTTTTGAATAATTTTTGCTATTTTTTCTGTATTTCCGGTGTCGCTTCCAAAAAAAATACCTATTTTTTCCATATTTTTTCCTATTTTATTAAAATCAATTTTTTAGAATAAATTCTTTATCAATTAAATTTTACTTTAAAAAATAAATTAAAAATAATTTTACAAGTTTAAACAACTAAATATATTTAATTTACAAAATTTTTTATAATTTATTTTTATTTCACTTATAATAGATAAACATTTTAAAAATATTTTTTATTTTTAATTTATTGTAAATTTTTTATTCAAAAAGTTAACTAAAATTTTGAATAAAAATATAATATGTAATTTTTATAAATGTCAAAACTTTAAAGTTAAAATAATGAATAAAAATTTAATATGGTTTCGTAATGATCTTCGTATACATGATAATACAGCTTTATATCATGCGTGTTTATCTGAAACAAATAAAGTAATAGGTTTATTTATTTTTACCTCAAAACAATGGAGCCAACATTATGTGTCTACAAAAAAAATATCTTTTCTTTATCAAAATTTAAAGTCTTTAAAAGACGAACTATTAAAATTAAACATTAATTTATATCATCATGAATGCACTGATTTCTTAAATTCTATAGAATATTTATCTTATTTCTGTCAAGTAAATAAAATTAATCACGTGTTTTATAATTACCAATATGAGATTAATGAAAGAAATAGGGATTCTTTAATGAAACACGAATTAGCTAAGCAAGGTATTCTTTTAGAAGGCTTTCATGATAGCATTTTAATTAACCCTAATAAAATAAAAAATAAAAATAATCAGCCTTATAAAAAATTTTATTTTTTTAAAAAACAAGCAATAGATTATCTATCTAAAAATACCCCTATTTGCTTTTCTTTACCTAAAAAACGAATTTATCATCAATATGATACGATGCCAATTTGTTTGAATCAAAATGATAATATAAATTTTGATAAAAATTTATTTCCTATTGGGGAAAAAGAGGCTATCAATAGAATCAAAGATTTTTGTAATAATAAAATTAAACATTATTTTTCAACAAGAAACTTTCCATATTTGAATAGTACTAGTATGTTATCCCCTTATTTATCTTTAGGAATAATATCGATAAGATATTGTTTAAAGATATTTTTAACGAAATATAAACATAAACCATTATCTATAACACTTAATTCATCTTGGATAAATGAAATAATATGGCGTGAATTTTATTATCATTTATTAATTAATTTTCCTATATTAAGTAAATCTCAATCATTATTAAAATGGGAGAAAAAAATTAACTGGGAAAATAATATAAATTATTTTCATGCTTGGAAAGATGGACGAACAGGATTTCCTATAATCGATGCTGCTATGAATCAATTAAATAAAACAGGATGGATGCATAATAGATTGAGAATGATCACGTCTAGTTTTTTAGTAAAAAATCTTTTAATTGATTGGAGAGAAGGTGAAAAATATTTTATGTCTCGTTTAATTGATGGAGATTATGCATTAAATAACGGGGGCTGGCAATGGTCTGCATCAATTGGTAGTGATACAACAAGTTACATACGTGTTTTTAATCCATTACGTCAATCTAAAATATTCGATAAATCAGGATTTTTTACAAAAAAATATTTACCTGAATTAAAAATGGTACCAAATAATTATATTCATCACCCATATGAATGGATAGTTAAAAATAATTGTAAAATAAATTACCCAAAGCCAATTATAAACCATGAACATAGTACAAAAAAATTTTTATTGGCTTACAAACAAGCTCAGTTATTATAAAAAAAGATTAAATTACATGGAAAATTTTATTTTAGAAAAAATTATTAATAAAAAATTATTTAACAATTTTAACAAAGATATTGTATATAATGGATTGCAAATAGAAGGCGAAAAAATAGTTAGGAAAATTATTACAGGAGTTAGTATATGTCAGGATTTATTAAATTCAGCTTTATATCATAAAGCTAATGCTATTATTGTTCACCATGGATGTTTCTGGGATAAAAAGATCAAATATATCCATGGCATACAAAGAAATAGATTGAAAACTATACTTAGTCACAACATTAACTTATATAGCTGGCATTTACCATTAGATATTCATCCAGAATTAGGCAATAATGCACAAATTGCCAAAAAATTAAATATTTTTATTCAAGGTGAAATCCTGCCTTATGTTTTATGGGGTATTTTAGAACATAAAATAAATAGTTTAGATTTTGTAAAAAAAATAGAAAAAATTTTTAAAAAAACACCCATACATTTTCATCAAAATGCTCCAAATTATATTCATCGCATAGCTTGGTGTAGTGGAAAGGGGCAGAGTTTTATTCAACAAGCATATAAATTTGGAATTGATGCTTTTTTAACAGGGGAAGTTTCTGAGGAAACAATATATATTGCTAAAGAGCTTGGAATTCACATTTTTGCGCTTGGACACTACTGTAGTGAAAAATATGGAATTCAATCTTTAGGAAATTGGTTAAACAAAAAATATAATTTAGATGTTATTTTTATCGATATTTATAATCCTGCATAATTGCTAAAAATATTATTTAAATTAAAAAACAATTTATTCAAATTTTAAATGAAACATTATGAACGAAAACATGCTAAAAAAATTTCTTGATTCTTCTTGGTTATCTTCTGATAATGGAAAATATATTGAGTTTATATATCAAGAATTTTTAAAAAATCCATCATCTATTGATGCTACATGGAAAAAAAAATTTATAAATTTATCCATTGATGTTGAAAATACTCTAAATAATAATCATTTTTCTAGTTCAGTTGTTGATAAAAAGGAAAATTTCAAAAAATTCAGTAAAAAAAATAATAATCAATTAGATGATAAAATTAATCAAATGATTAATTTCTTTAGAAAAAAAGGTTATAAAAAATCTTTAATAGATCCTCTTCAATTAGAAAAACAAAAAAAATATCCATATTTAGAACTTTCATTTTATCAATTGAATAAAGATGAATTAGAACAAACAATAGAAATTAATTTTCAAAAAAACCCTCGATATAAAATCAAAGTAATAGATTTATATAATCAATTAAATAACAAATACTGTAGTTCTGTTGGTTTTGAATACATGTATATTGATAATATATATCAAAAACAGTGGATCACAGAATATATAGAATTATATTTTAAGGAAAATTTAACTTCAAAACAAAAAAAAATACAATTTTTAAAAGAAATAATTTACGCAGAAACTTTAGAAAAATATTTAGGAAAAAAATTTTCCGGTACAAAACGATTCTCTTTAGAGGGGGCAGAAACACTTATTACGATTTTGCATGAAGTAATACGTTATTCAAAAAATAATAATATTTTAGATATTATTATTGGTATGGCTCATAGAGGTAGATTAAATGTATTAGTAAATGTATTAAATAAAAATCCTAAAGTATTATTTGATGAGTTTTCTGGTAATAATATATCTACAAAATATAGTGGAGATGTGAAATATCATATAGGAGGATGCGCACAAATAAGAAATAAAAATCAAGTAATTAATATAAAATTAGAATATAATCCATCACATTTAGAGATAATTAATCCTGTCATTCTTGGTTTAACAAGATCTTCTATAGATAAATCAATGTATTTAAATGATCAAGTTTTATCTATTAACATTCACGGAGATGCTTCAATTATTGGTCAAGGTGTTGTACAAGAAACATTAAACATGTCTCAAACTGAAGGTTATACAGTTGGTGGAACAGTTCATATTATAATTAATAACCAAATTGGTTTTACTACCTCAAATCCTAAATATCTTCGATCTAGTAAATACTGCACTGATATTGGTAAAATAATTCAAGCACCTATTTTTCATATAAATTCTGACGATATAGAATCTGCTATTTTTGCTGTGCAGTTAGCTTTAGATTTTAAAAAAAAATTTAATAAAGATGTTTTTATAGATTTAGTTTGTTATAGAAGGCACGGTCATAATGAAGTAGATGATCCTTCTGTAACTCAGCCGATTATGTATAAGAAAATTCAAAACCATCCTACTACAAAAAAAATATATTCTGATTTATTGATAAATCAAAAAATAATTACACAAGATCAGATTGATAAAATAGTAGACGAATATTCTAGTAAGTTAATTAAAGGAAAATCAATTTTTTGTCATAAGGAATATATAGATTTTCAATATAAAAATTTAGATTATTTTAAAACAAAAAAAAGTTTAAAAAAATTAAATCTGAAAGATATTCAAAAATTATTATATCGCATAAATACTATTCCTCCATTCATTAAAATGCATCGACGAGTAAAAAAAATTTATCAAGATAGAATTGAAATGTCCGAGGGAAGAAAATTATTTGACTGGGGTGCGGCAGAATCCTTAGCATATGCAACGATACTAAACGAAGGTGTTTCATGTCGTCTTTCAGGAGAAGATATTAGAAGAGGCACATTTTTCCATCGACATGCTTGCATTCACGACCAAAATAATGGGTCTATTTATATACCATTACAACATATTAAAAATGATCAAGGTAAATTTGAAATTTGGGACTCTGTTTTATCAGAAGAAGCAGTGTTAGCTTTTGAATATGGATATTCTTTATATCCTTCAAATGATTTAACTATTTGGGAAGCGCAATTTGGCGATTTTGTTAATGGAGCTCAAGTAGTTATTGATCAATTTATTAGTTCTAGTGAACAAAAATGGAATAAGTTGTCTAATTTAATTATTTTTTTACCTCATGGTTATGAAGGGCAAGGTCCGGAGCATTCATCAGGTAGAATTGAAAGGTTCCTTCAACTTTGCGCACAAAGTAATATGCAAATTTGTATTCCTACCTCATCTTCACAAATATTTCATTTATTAAGAAGACAAATTATAAAAAATATCTATAAGCCATTAATTATTTTTACTCCTAAATCTCTTCTGCGATATCCAGCGGCTTTTTCTTCTTTAGAAAATTTAATTAATGATGATTTTATAACAGTAATAGATGAACTTAGTAATAATTTACAACAGATTAAACGTGTTATTTTTTGTTCTGGAAAAATATATTACGATCTTCTAGAATACAGAAATAAAAATAACATTATAAATGTTGTTATAATTCGAATTGAACAATTATACCCATTCCCAATTATTGAACTATCAAATATATTAAAAAAATATTTTTATATTAAAGATTTTATTTGGTGTCAAGAAGAACCCTGCAACCAAGGAGCATGGTTTTATATAAAAAATTATTTGCACGATGTTTTACCGCATTCTTCAAACTTAAATTACATCGGTCGTTTATCCTCTGCATCTCCTGCAGTAGGTCATATTTCTCTACATAAAAAGGAACAAGGACAGTTAATACACAACGCATTTCATTTCTCATAAAAATATAAATAATAGGACTAAAAAATGAATATAATTAATATTCTTGTTCCAGATCTACCAGATTCTGTAAGCGATGCAGTAATAGTCAAATGGCATAAAAAAGTCGGAGAAAAAGTATATTGTGATGAAAATATAGTTGATATTGAAACAGATAAAATAATGTTGGAAATATCTTCTCCATGCGACGGGATATTAAGCGTTATTTTAGAAAAAAAAGGCTCAATTGTTAAATCGGATCAAATAATTGGAAGTATAAATAAATCAAATGATATTGAAAAAAAAAATTTAAATTCAATAACACAAGAAAAATACACTCCTATAAAAAAAATTGATATTTCTCATGATGATCACATCAATCATAATACAAATAAATTTTTGAATAATTTTTTAACACCTTCTGCGAGACGTTTTGTCAGAAACAATAATATTGATAAAAATTCAATTATACCTAGCAAATTAAACTATACATTTAGAAAACAAGATATTGAAAAAAATATTGAAAAAAAATCTAGTTTAAATAACATTTGCGAACAATCAAATAATACATATAGAGTAAAAATGACTCGACTGCGTCAAAAAATAGCTGAAAGACTATTACAAACAAAAAATAATACAGCTATGCTTACTACTTTCAACGAAGTAAATATGCAACCAATTATTTCTTTGCGAAGCAAATATAATAAATCTTTTGAGCAAAAATATAATGTTCGTCTTGGATTTATGTCTTTTTTTGTAAAAGCAGTAGTAGAATCATTAAAAATTTTTCCAGAAATAAATGCTACTATTGATAAAACAGATATTATATTTTACAAAAATTTTGATATTAGTATTGCTGTTTCTACACCAAGAGGTCTAATAACTCCGGTGTTAAGAGATGCTGATACAATGTCAATGGCAGATATAGAAAAAAAAATAAAAGAATTTTCTATCAGAAGCCTGGAAAATAAAATAAGCATAGAAGAATTAATAGGAGGAAATTTTACTATAACTAACGGTGGTGTTTTTGGATCTTTAATTTCTACACCTATAATAAATCCTCCTCAAACTGCTATATTAGGTATGCATGCTATTAAAGAACGCCCAATGGCAGTAGATGGAGAAATCAAAATTCTTCCAATGATGTATTTAGCATTATCTTACGATCATCGTTTAATTGATGGAAAAGAAGCTATTAGTTTTTTAAATACTATAAAAAACATATTGGAAGATTTTAATCGTATTTTGATTAATATTTAAAAATAAATAAATTTAAATAATTTATATATATATTAAAAGTACAGTATTTATCAATAATAATCTGTACTTTTATCAATATGCATATAAATTATATTAAATTTACATATAATTTTTAATATTTTATTATAATAGTTTATGTAAAAATATTTTATTTGAAAGAAATAATGACAGAGCGAAAAAAATTGATTAAAATATTTTTATACAACATATATATTACCTATATAGAGAATACAATCATGAATAAAGTAGTATTAATTAGACATGGTGAAAGTCAATGGAACCAACTAAATAAATTCACTGGATGGCATGATGTAGAACTAAGCGAAAACGGAAAAAATGAAGCTAAAAAAACAGGTTTATTATTAAAAAAAGAAAAATTTTTTTTTGATTGCTCGCATACTTCTATGCTACGAAGAGCAATATATACATTACAATATATTTTAAAAATATTAAACCAACCTTGGTTATCAGTGCGAAAATCATGGCGTTTAAATGAAAGGCACTATGGCGCTTTAGAAGGATTTAATAAAGATGAAATAATTCAGAAATACGGACATGAACAAGTTGTTTTATGGAGGCGTAGTTTTAATATTAGTCCTCCTCAAATTGATACAAAAGATCAACGATTTCCAGGGCACGATATACGTTACTCTAACATTGATGCAAACGAGCTTCCTAAAGGGGAAAGTTTAGAAGCGACTATACAAAGAGTTGTTCCTTATTGGAAAAAATTTATTTACCCACAATTAAAACAAAGAAAAAAAATACTAATTGTAGCACATGGAAACTCACTACGAGCATTAATGCAGTATTTAAATAAAATTGATAGACAAAAAATTATAGAATTAGAAATTCCAACTGCAGTTCCAATTGTTTTAGAATTCAATGAAAAATACATTCCTACTAAATGGTATTATTTAAAATAAATTATTTTAGATATATTTTTCTATTCAGAATCAATATATATTAATATTTTATCTCTAATTTAAATAAGAGAAAGTATAATTTTGATAAAATATATGTATTTAAATTATATAATTAGAGTTAGTTAAAATTTTTTATGTTTGTAATTTTCCATTTCAATATAAAATTAACATGCGATTAACATATAAAAACAAATTTTTATTGCTAAATATAGAAAATAATTTTTTATAGTAGTTAAAACGAGATTATCATGATTAAAAGAATTGGAGTATTAACCAGTGGTGGCGATGCTCCTGGAATGAATGCCGCAATTAGGGGAGTAGTAAGAACAGCGCTCAGTCAAAAGTTAGAAGTATTTGGAATTTACGATGGATATCTAGGATTATATCAAAATCGAATGATTAAATTAGATAGATATAGTGTATCGGATATGATTAATAAAGGCGGAACATTTCTTGGTTCTGCTAGATTTACTGATTTTTGTCACAATCACATAAGAAATATCGCTATCAATAACCTTAGACAAAGAAAAATAGATGCACTTGTTGTTATTGGCGGAGACGGATCATATATAGGTGCTCAAAAGCTTACAAAAATGGGTATGCCATGCATTAGTATTCCTGGTACTATAGATAATGATGTAGCAGGTACTGATTATACCATTGGTTATTTTACTGCTTTAGAAACAGTTGTTGAAGCTATTGATAGATTACGAGATACTTCTTCTTCTCACCAACGAATTTCTATTGTAGAAGTGATGGGAAGATCTTGTGGTGATTTAACTTTAGCTGCTGCAATTGCAGGTGGATGCGAGTTTATCGTTCTCCCTGAAATTAAATATACTAAAGAAGAGCTAGTTTTAGAAATAAAAGCCGGTATTGAAAAAGGCAAAAAGCACGCAATAGTTGCAATTACAGAGTATATATGTGATGTAGAAGATTTAGCTAAATATATTGAAAATGAAACTCATCGTGAAACTAGAGCTACTATATTGGGTCATATCCAAAGAGGAGGAGCTCCAGTTGCATACGATCGTATACTTGCTTCTAGGATGGGGGCTTATTCTGTAGAACTTTTGATTCAAGGTTATGAAGGTAAATGTGTCGGTATTCAAAATGAAAAGATGATTTTTAATGATATAACAAATGCTCTGAAAAATATGAAACATTCTTTTAAAAAAGATTGGTTAATTACTGCTAAAAAACTTTATTAATATAAAATTAGTGCCGGTTTTCCCGGCGCTTTAAATTTTAATTTAATTATTTAATTAAAAAATAATTTTATTATTAAATCGTATAGGTATTTAAGCAATGAATATACGTAGTAAAAAAAATATATTTCAACAATGTATTTTTGAGTTTTTAGGAACAGGTTTAATAATATTTTTTGGAACAGGATTTTTAGCTGCGTCAAAACTAACAAATTTTTATTTTAATAAATATGAAATAAGTCTTATTTGGGGTTTTGCAGTATCTTTTTCAATTTATTTGAGCATTTCAATATCTGGAGCTCATTTAAATCCAGCTATTACCATTTTTTTTTGGTTATTTTATAAATTTAATAAACATAAAGTATTTCCATATATTATTTCGCAAATTTCTGGTGCTTTTTTTTTTATAACATTAATATATTATATATATTACAAAATATTGATATCATTTGAAAAAAAATATAATATTGTACGAGGAACCCAAGAAAGTCTTCAATTAGCTTCAATTTTTTGTGTTTATCCTCAAAAAAATTGCATATTTGTGCGTGAATTTATAATAAATACAATCATTTCGATAATTTTTATTATTATACTCATGAAAATTAATGACAAAAAAATTTTTTTTGTTATTAAGTCAAAATTTAATCCATGTTTAATAGGAATATTAGTAATGATTATTAATATATCTTTAGGTTCTCAAAATAACATCACTTTAAATCCAGCACATGATTTAGGCGCTAGAATATTTTTAAGCTTAATAGGATGGGGGAAAGTAGCTTTTACTGGCTCAAGCAATAGTTATTTTCCATATTTTTTAATACCTATAATTTCATCTATATTTGGTATAAATTTAGGCGGATGGATATATAAAAAATTTACAAATAATTAAATTATTTGCATAAAATATCATTTGATATTTTAATGATTTCTAGAAATTCTTTATAATCTAACGAAGCACTACCAACAAGTAATCCATCAATATTAGGTTTTTGAAGAAAACTTTGAGCGTTTTTAGAATTAATAGAACCACCATATTGAACAATTATTTCTTCTAAATTGTTCGAGCTATAATGATTAATATAATCTTTTATAAATTTGTTTATTGATTCTACATATACAGGATCTGCTGATAAACCCGTTCCAATAGCCCAAATAGGTTCATATGCAATTATTGAATTTATAAAAGCTTTTTCACCTAGTAATTCAAAGATGGTATTTAACTGATTTTTTATAATCTCTTTAGTTTGATTTCTTCTTTTCTCATCTTTACTTTCTCCAACACATAAAATAGGAATTAAATATGAGTTTTTAATTAAACTAAATTTTTTTGCAATTAATTCGTTGCTCTCATTGTGAAATAAACGTCTTTCAGAATGACCCACAATAACATATTTTACACCGACATCTTTTAGCATTAATATAGATGTTTCTCCTGTAAAAGCACCTTTTTTGTTTAGATTTACATCTTGAGCGCCAAGAAAAACATTTAAATTATTTATTTTTTTATACACTCTCTCGAGATATATCGTTGAAGGTGCAATTACAACAGTATTATATTTTAAATAAGATGATATATTTAATTTTAAATTTTTTAAAAAAATAGAAATATTTTTAATATTACTATTAAGTTTCCAATTTGCTACAATAATTTTTTTTCTCATTTTAATTTACTTTAATAATGTTTAAATCAAATATAGTGGAATATAGAAACTAAGTTTTTTTATTAAATATATTTACTTAGTTTCTAGAATAAGATTTTAAAATATTTTATTTATATATATTAGCTCGATTTCGTAATTGTTTCCCCGGTTTAAAATAAGGTACATATTTTGCACTTAACTTAACTATTTCTCCAGTTTTAGGGTTTCGACCTATACGAGCATCTCGATAATGTAATGAGAAACTTCCAAAGCCTCGAATTTCAATTCGCTTCCCATTGGCCAATGCAAGAGACATATGTTCTAAAAGTTCTTTTATAGCGAGCTCTATTGTTTTGTTTTCAATATGAATTTTTTTTTTAGCAATTTTTTCGAACAATTCTGACTTTGTCATATATCCTCTATTTGAAAAATTCATTTGCTTTAAATAGTGCAATTATAAAGATAAAAAATATATTTTATTTTTTATATAGTTATTCGGTGTTTTGAGCGGCTTTAAAAGCCTCTGCCATTACATTCGAGAATCTTTCATCTTTTTGTTTATTATTTAATTTATTTTTTATATCTTTTTTATCACTATTTTCATCTATAACGTGAATATTTAAATTAATACTCCTATTTTTTCGATCAAAACTAGAAATTTTTACTGAAATATTATCATTAATTTTAAATATTTTTATAAATTCTTCGTATTGAATAGAAGTATCAGAAAATTTCACATTTCCATCTACACCTTCTGATAAATTGATAATAACTTGCTTATTATCAAAAGATTTAATCTTACCAAAAATGACACTATTTTTTTTATAGTTTGAAATATAAGTATTAAAAGGATCTTCTTCTAATTGTTTTATGCCTAATGAGATACGCTCCCTTTCTGCATCCACTTGTAAGACTACTGCTGAAATTTCATCGCCTTTTTTATAATTTTTAACTGCTTCTTCACCACTAATTTTCCAAGAAATATCAGATAAGTGAACTAATCCATCGATACCTCCTTTTAAACCGATAAAAATGCCAAAATCTGTAATAGATTTAATTTTTCCAGCAACATGTATTCCTTTTTTATGTGTTTCAGAAAATTCTTGCCATGGATTAATTTTGCATTGCTTTAATCCAAGTGAAATACGACGACGATCTTCATCAATATCTAAAACAATAACATCTACTATATCATTAACGGTAACTACCTTAGAAGGATGGATGTTCTTATTTGTCCAATCCATTTCTGATACATGAACTAATCCCTCTACTCCTTCTTCAATTTCAACAAAACAACCATAATCTGTAAGATTAGTTACACGACCACTCAATTTAATTCCTTCAGGATAACGTTTTGAAATAGCTATCCATGGATCTTCTCCTAATTGTTTTAACCCAAGAGATACACGTGTTTTTTCTTTATCAAATTTAAGGATTTTAACATTAATTTCATCGCCAACATTAACTATTTCACTAGGATGTTTCACTCTTTTCCAAGCCATATCTGTAATATGTAGTAATCCGTCTACCCCCCCTAAATCTACAAACGCTCCATAATCTGTAAGATTTTTTACAATTCCTTTAATTTTTATGCCTTCTTGCAAGTTTGAGAGCAATTGATTTCTTTCAGCGCTATTTTCTGATTCAATCACAGCTCTGCGTGAAACAACTACATTATTTCTTTTTTGATCTAATTTTATTACTTTAAATTCTAACTCTTTACCTTCAAGATGAATAGTTTCTCTAATAGGTCTAATATCAACTAGAGAACCAGGTAAAAATGCGCGTATATCATTTAATTCAACAGTAAATCCGCCTTTTACTTTTCCATTAATTACACCAGTTACTGTTTTGGATGTTTCATGTGCTTGTTCTAAAACTAACCATGCCTCATGTCTTTTTGCTTTTTCACGAGATAGAAGTGTTTCTCCAAATCCATCTTCAATAGCATCTAAAGCGACATCAACATACTCTCCAACTTTTACATCAATCAATCCTTGAGAGTTTTTAAACTGCTCCAACGGAATAGCAGATTCAGATTTCAGACCAGCATCAACTAAAATTATATCTTTTTCTATAGAAACAATAAATCCTCGAATAATAGAACCAGGACGTGTTTTAATTTCTTTTAGTGATTCTTCAAATAATTGAGCAAAAGATTCATTCATATTAATAATATTAACAAATTTTCATTAATGTTCATTTTAGCTTCATGCTAAAATGATCTTGTTTTATATATCTTATAACAATCCTTATTATAGGAGTTTAAATTTTAAATTTTATATTATATATTTATTTTTTTTTTGATTTCTTTCATAGAGCATTCGATTACTTCAGAAAGCGTCATATTGGTAGAATCTAATATTATAGCATCTTTCGACGCGTATAAAGGAGAAATTAATCGATTTTGATCGCGTTCATCACGAATTTTTAATTGTTCTAATGATTTTTTATAATTAGTAGGTAATCCCATTTTTTTAAATTGTTTTATTCTTCTGAAAACACGAGTTTCTAAATTAGCTTTAAAAAAAAATTTAATAATAGCATCAGGAAAAACTACAGTTCCCATATCTCTTCCTTCTGCTATTAAACCAGGTTTCTTACGAAAACATCTTTGCTTATAAAGTAAAATTTTTCGCGTTTCAGAGAAAGTAGCTAACTTAGAAGCAGTTTCTCCAACTATTTGTAATGGAATTACTTTAGAAATTTTGTTTTCTTTTAATAAAGAAAAATCTAAATTTTTTAAAAAAGAAATTATATTTTTTTCAATAATGGGAACGTTTCTTTGTAAGATTAGAATTGCTAACAATCTATATATCAGACCAGATTCTAGAATACACCAATTTAATTTGTTCGCTATTATATTACATATAGTACTCTTTCCAGCAGCACTTGGTCCGTCAATTGTAATTACGGGAATATTATTATTCATATTTTATATATAAAATGTTTTCGAAAAAAAGATATTGCATTTTAGTACTTTAAAAATTTTATTAGATTAATTTTTACAAATAGTCGAAAAATCTTCAAAATATTTTGGATATGTTTTAGCTACACAATTAGGATTAATAATTCTAACACCTACATTAGATAAGCATAACAATGAAAAACACATTGCCATACGATGATCATCATATGTATTGATTTGAGCTAATTTAAAATTATTTGGAGGAGTTATAGATAAGAAATCTTTTCCCTCTTTAACAATTGCACCAATTTTTTTTAATTCATTTTTCATAGCAGATAATCTATCTGTTTCTTTAACTCGCCAATTATATATGTTTCTAATGATAGTAGTTCCCTTAGAAAACAAAGCTACTATGGCAATGGTCATAGCCGCGTCAGGAATATGATTCATATCTAAATCTATTGCATTCAATTCATTGCGAGTAGATATAATAAAAGAATCACTCCAGCTAATAATTGCTCCCATCTTTTCAAGAATATCTGCAAATTTTATATCACCTTGAATACTTTTTTGACCGATTCCAAGAACTTTAACTGATCCACCTTTAATTGCAGAAGCTGCAAGAAAATATGAAGCTGAAGAAGCATCTCCTTCAATAGTATAATGTCCTGGTGTTTTATATTCTTGATTTCCTGTAATATGAAAAACAGAATAATCATCATGCTTAATATGTATGCCAAATAATTTTATTAAGTTTATTGTAATATCTATGTAAGGTTTAGATACTAAATCTCCTTTTATTGATATAGTTGTATTTTTTATTGCTAATGGAGCTATCATCAGCAATGATGTTAAAAATTGACTAGAAATACTTCCATTTAAAATAATTGAACCACCTTTAAATCCACCTTTAGTCAAAATTGGAGGATATCCTAAATGATTTTTATATTCAATAGTAGCACCTCCTTGCTGTAAAGCTTTAACAAGATGTTTAATAGGTCTCTCATTCATTCTATTATTTCCAGTCAATAAAACGTTATTTTTATACAAAGAAAAAACAGAAAGAAGCGGTCTAATAGCTGTACCTGCATTACCTAAAAACAATGAAATAGAATCTGAAACTTCAAACTTTTTACTGTTTCCTTCAATGCGACAAGTTTTATTCTGATTAGATAGTGAATAACAAATCCCAATTTTTTTTAAAGCATCTAGCATATGTTGAGTATCTTCGCTATCTAATAAATTATTAAGAGTAGTGACACCATTAGCCAATGCTGATAATAATAGCGCTCTATTTGAAATACTTTTTGATCCAGGTACATGAATAACACCATTTATATAAGATACTGGATCTAATTGTAAAATTTTTTGCATAACACGTTAACACTCTTCATTTGAGAAATAAATAACATTTATCCATATTTTTTTTCAAAAAATAACATAAATTTTGCTAGTTTTTTTACACCCTTCAGAGGCATAGCATTATAAATTGAAGCTCGTATACCACCAACTATTAAATGACCTTTCAGAGCATATAAACCATTTTTTTTTGACTCTTCTAAAAATATTTTATCTAATTCTGAGTTTAATAAGTGAAAAACAACATTCATCTCAGATCTATTTTCTTTATTGATATTATTAATATAAAATTTACTATTATCGATAACTTCATATAACAAATCTGATTTTTCTTTATTTAATTGAGCAATTTTTTTAATTCCACCTTTTTTTTTAAGCCATTTAAAAATTAATCCCGATAAATACCATGCAAATGTCGGTGGTGTATTAAACATAGAATTATATTTGTAAAGGGTATTATAATCAAAAACAGATGGGCATAATTTAGAAGCGTATCCTATTAAATCTTGTCTAATAATAATAATTGTAATTCCTGAAGGACCAATGTTTTTTTGAGAACTAGCATAAATAAGCCCATAATTTTCAATATTAATTGATCGAGATAAAATAAATGATGAAAAATCCCCAATGACTATTTTATTGTGGAAATTCGGTTCTTCATATACAGATAATCCATCTATAGTTTCATTGGGGCAATAATGAATATATGCAGAAATATCGCTAATATTCCATTCTGAAGGTTTTAAAAGATAAGTTTTATTATTTTTCGTTTTTTTAATTGATATACTTTTAGGATTACAATATTTTTTCGATTCTACAAATGCACAATTAGACCAATAACCACTATTGATATAATCAGCTCCTGAAAAATTTCTTATTAAATTCATAGGAACAGCTGAAAATTGTCCTCTAGCTCCGCTTTGACAAAATAATATTCTATAATTATCAGGTATGTTTAATAAGTCTCTTAAATCTTTTTCCGCCTCTGTAACAACCTGATAAAACTCTTGAGTACGATGACTAATTTCCATAATAGAACATCTTAAATTGTTCCAATTTTTCAATTCTTTTTGAGCTTTACAAAGAACATCTTTAGGAATCATCGCTGGTCCAGCACTAAAATTATAAATTGAATTCATTATCTCACCAACAATTAATATTAAATATAATTAATTTATAAATTTCATATTTTTCATATATTTAGTTTGTAATATTTTAGGAATCTTTATTCGACCATCTGCTTGTTGGTAATTTTCTAATATCGCTGCTAGCGTTCTACCTACAGCTAAACCAGATCCATTTAATGTATGCACAAAATTGCTATTTTTTTCTAATTTTGTTCGATATCTAGTACGTATACGACGTGCTTGAAAATCGCCCATATTTGAACAAGATGAGATTTCTCTATATCTATTTTGTGAAGGAAACCATACTTCTAAATCGTATGTTTTAGTTGCAGAAAAACTCATTTCTCCTCCGCATAACAAAACTTTTCTATATGGTAATTCTAATAATTGTAAAATTTTTTCTGCATGGTTAGTTAAAATTTCTAATGTTTGCATAGATAGATCTGGTTGAACAATTTGAACAAGTTCTACTTTATCAAATTGATGCAAACGAATTAAACCTTTACCATCACGTCCATAAGAAGAAGACTCCGATCTAAAACAGGGTGTATAAGCAGTTAACATAATAGGTAAATTTTTTTCATCTAATATTTCATCTCTAAATAAATTAGTCAAAGGAACTTCTGCAGTAGGTATTAACATATATTTTTTTCGATTTATATTACTAACATGAAATAAATCATCACTAAATTTAGGTAGTTGACCTGTACCATATAAAGCGTCATAGTTTACTAAGTAAGGAACATAGGTTTCTATATAACCATGTTGAGTAGTATGAAAATCTAGCATAAACTGACTTAAAGCTCTATATAAAAGGGCTATATTCCCCTTCATAACAACAAATCTTGAACCTGATATTTTAACTGCAGATTTCCAATCTATTTGATTAATTTTTTCACCTATTTTTACATGATCTTGGATAGGAAAATTATATTTTTTTTTCTCACCCCAGTGTTTTATTACTTTATTATGATACGATTCAGTTCCTTCCGGAACATCTTCAGATGGTATATTAGGTATAGAAATAGAAAAATTATAAATTTTTTCTTTTAAAATATTTAATTTATTTTTTAATATATTTAAATTTTTAATAGATTGAATAATTTTATTTTTCAAATTTTCATTACTTTCTTTTAAAATTTTTGATTTTTTAAACAAATCCGATAATAATTTATGTTGATGTTGTAAATTCTCGGTTTCAACTTGTAATATTTTTCTTTCATTTTCCATTTTAGATATAGATAAAACATCTAATTGAAAGCCTTTTTTTAACAATTTTTTTTCGACTATAGGTAATTCTTTGCGTAATAAATAAGGATTTAACATAATTTTGTATCTTTTAAAAATAATTGAAATTTTTTATTTTTTTAACTAGTAGATTATATTTTATAATCAACGATTTAATCGTATTAATCAAATGAATATTTAAAATTTTATATTTTAAATTTTATTTTATAACTAAATTACAATAATGTTAAAATGAAATAATAAAATTTTTTAATATATTTTATGTAATAGTTTATAAAATCAAAAAAATAATTAAATTAATAAATTTAATATTTTTAATTTTGATTATAAAAAAGGAATAATATGAAAACCAAAAAACATACCAAAGTAATTATTGTAGGATCTGGACCAGCTGGATATACAGCTGCTATATATGCAGCTCGAGCAAATTTAAAACCTTTACTAATTACCGGAGACAATAAAGGAGGTCAATTAATGAATACTAATGAGATTGAAAATTGGCCTGGAGATAAAAATAAAATTACTGGTTCGGAATTAATGAATCGCATGTATGAACATGCAAAAAAATATCAAACAGAAATTATATCTGATAAAATTATTACAGTAAAATTTAACAAAAAACCATTTTTCTTATTAGGCGAAGAAAACAAATACACAGCTGATTCAGTAATTATCGCTACTGGTTCAAATCCGCGTTATTTAGGATTAAATTCAGAAGAAGAATTTAAAGGAAAAGGCGTTTCTACTTGTGCAATATGTGATGGATTTTTTTACAAAAATAAAGAAATAGCAGTAGTTGGAGGAGGAAATACAGCTATAGAAGAAACATTATATTTGTCAAATTTTGCAAAAAAAATACATTTAATACATCGCAGAGAACATTTTAAAGCAGAAAAAATACTAATTAATCGACTACTAGAACTGGTAAAAAATAAAAAAGTTGTACTACATTTAAATTATACTATAAAAGAAATATTAGGAAATAATTTAGGTGTCACACATATAATTATAAATAATTTTCACTCAATAAAAACAATTCAAAAACAAATCATTATATCTGGACTATTTATTGCAATAGGGCATATTCCAAATACAGATATTTTTAAAGATCAATTAGAAACAGAAAATGGATATATTAAAATTAAAACAGAAAAACATGGAAATTACACACAAACAAGTATCCCGGGTATTTTTGCGGCAGGTGATGTTGCAGATCATGTATATAAACAAGCAATTACATCTTCTGCTAGTGGATGTATGGCGGCAATAGATAGCGAACGTTACTTAAATTCTTATAATGACAGATTAAATCTTTTATCTTAAGCAAAACATACTAGTCAAAATGACTAGTATCAGTTATAATTAAAACATAAAATTTTTTATAATTTATTATTTTAGAGAAAAATAATGCCTAAAGAAGACAATATTGAAATGCAAGGAATAGTTATAGACACATTACCAAATACAATGTTTCGTGTAGAGTTAGAAAACAAACATGTTATTACCGCTCATATTTCAGGAAAGATGCGTAAAAATTATATTAGAATATTGACAGGTGATAAAGTTACCATTGAATTAACACCATATGATTTAACAAAAGGTAGAATTATTTTTAGAAGTCGTTAATTTGTAAAGTCATAATAATAATTTAATAAATCTCAAAAAAGTGAATTTTAAAAATATACTACTTTATTAAACGTCATAAAAATTAAAAATTTCTAATTAATTTTTTCAATTATTTTTTCTAAAAATTGATTTCATAAAAAATTAAAAATAAAAACTATATTTTAATAAAATATTATTAAAATAAATTTTGATAGAGAATTTATGCGCACTAAATACTGTGGAAATATTAGAATAATTGATGTATATAAATCCGTAATTTTATCTGGTTGGGTAAATAAAATAAGAAATTTTGGTCAATTTATTTTTTTAGATCTGAGAGATTGTACAGGTATTGTTCAAGTAATTTTTGAATCAAATGATCATTTTATCTTTAAAAAAGCATCAACTTTGAAAAATGAATCATGTATTCAAATTCAAGGTGTGGTACAAAAGAGAAGCATTAAGAATAAAAATTTAAAATTAAACACCGGAGAAATAGAAATATTAGCTAAAAAAATAAATATTTTTAATATTTCAGATCCACTTCCATTGGATTATTTAAATAATAATAGTGATGATTTAAGATTAAAATACCGTTATTTAGATCTTCGAAAATTTGCTTTAATTGAAAATTTAAAAGTTAGAAACCAAGTTACTTATTTAGTAAGAAATTTTATGAATAAAAAAAATTTCTTAGATATTGAAACACCATTTTTAACAAAGTCTACTCCCGAAGGAGCTAGAGATTATCTAATTCCAAGTAGAAACTATCCAGGAAAATTTTATGCTTTACCACAATCACCGCAGTTATTTAAGCAGTTATTAATGATTTCTGGAGTCGATAAGTATTATCAAATAGTTAAATGTTTTCGCGATGAAGATCTAAGATCTGATCGACAACCTGAATTTACGCAAATTGATATTGAAGTTTCTTTTATGAGTAGTAAAAAAATTCGAAATATTGTAGAAAAATTAATAAAAAAAATTTGGTTTAAAATATTAAACTATAATTTAAATAAATTCCCTACAATATCTTTTAATGAAGCAATGAACCGATATGGATGCGATAAACCCGATTTACGTAATCCAATGGAAATAATTGATATATTAAAAATTTTTAATAAAAAAAAATTTTTTGATTTTTTTAAAATTAATTCAGAAAAAAAAAATAGAATGGGTTTATTATCTTTTTCTGAAGGTGAAAAAATAAGTCGAAAAAAAATTGAAAAATATTGTAATTATGTAAATCAATTTGGTGCAAAAAATTTGTTTTATATAAAAATTAAACAACATGAAATTGGATTAGATGGTATTCAAAGCTCAATAAAAAGTATTTTAAATGAAAAAATATTAAATAAAATTGTAAATCAAACAAAAGCTAAAAATGGAGATATTTTATTCATTATAGCTGATACAGAAAAAATTGTAAATAAATCATTAGGAATGTTACGTATAAAATTAGGAGATGATTTTAAAATTTTTGAAAAAAATGTTTGGAAACCATTATGGGTAATAAACTTCCCTATGTTTAAAAAAGATAAATTTGGAAATTTTTCATCTGTTCATCATCCTTTTACTGCATATAAAAAAAACCGTAACAAAAAAATTGTTAATAATTTAGAAAATTCTATATCAGATAGTTATGATTTAGTAATTAATGGATATGAAATTGGTGGTGGTTCAGTCAGAATTCACGATGCTAAAATACAAAAAAAAATTTTTAATATTATTGGATTAGATGAAAAAGATCAAAAAGAGAAGTTTGGATTTTTAATAGAAGCATTAAAATATGGAGCCCCACCTCATGCAGGAATAGCTTTAGGATTAGATAGAATAATAATGCTATTAAGACAAACAAACAACATTAGAGATGTCATTGCTTTTCCTAAAACAACATCAGCTTCATGTCTTATGACTAAGGCTCCAAGCCAAGTGAAAAACAAAGATTTAAATGATTTAGGTATAAATATTTCTGTAGAATAAATATTATAATTTTTCACAAAAAAAATTTTTTATAGCACTTGATAAATAAAGCAAAGAAGCAAACAAAACAATAGATGGACTTGTAGGAATATGAAAAAATATAGATGAAATTACTCCTCCTGTAATAGATAAGATACTTATTAAAATTCCTATGATTACCATTTTTTCTGGAGAATTAGAAAAATATTGTGCAGTAGCAGGAGGAATAACTAATAAAGAAGTTATTAGCAATGCACCTACAAACTTAATTGCAATAGAAATAGTTAAAGCAGTTGTTAGCATTAAAGTCAATCGTACATAAAAAAGATTTATGCCATCAATTTGAGCTAATTCAGGATTAATTGTAACCAATAAAATTGAATTCCAACGAATAATTAAAACCATTAGAACTATGATGCTTCCTAAAAAAATAGAAAATAAATCAGATATTTTAATAGATAACAAATCACCAAATAAATAATTATTGAAATTAATTTGTTTAGAATTAGACACAAGACTAATTAACACCATTCCCAAAGATAGTGAACTATGTGATATTATCGTCAATATAGTTTCTAATGAAATTGGTAATATTTTTTCTAACCAAGCCAGACAAAGAGCAAGTAAACTTATAAAAACTAAAATAATATAAAATGAATTAGTTTGTAATATTATAGAAATTGCTAATCCAAGTAAAGATGAATGCGATAATGTGTCGCCAAAAGATGACATACGACGCCAAACTATAAAAGCACCTAAAGGACCTGTAGCAAAAGACAAAAAAACTCCAGACAACCAGCCAGGAAAAATTAGTTCAAACATAATATAAAAATCTCTAAAATTTTATTTAATAGCTTTAATATTGATGAATATGATCGTGATGATGATGATAAATTGCTATCTCTTTGATGCGTTCTGAACCAAATATTGAAATAAATTCTAAATTTTTAAATACCGTTTTAGGACTACCAGAACAACAAATGTGTTTATTTAAACAAATAACATGATCGGTTCGAGCCATAACAAAATTTAAATCATGAGAAACTATTAATATAGTACAATTCAACTCATCACGTATGGAATAAATTAAATTATACAAGTCTAATTGACCCATTACATCAATTCCTTGTGTTGGCTCGTCTAATACAAGTAAATTAGGATTATTCAATAAAGCTCTAGCTAACAAAACGCGTTGCATTTCACCGCCAGATAACGTTTTTAATAAGGCATATCTAAAAGATTCTGCTTTTACGCGTTTTAATATTTTTAAGATATTTATGTTTTTTTTTCGACAAGATAATTGCATAAATCGTTCTACTGTAATAGGTAGTAAATTATTAAGATGCAATTTTTGAGGCACATAACCAATAGATATATATGGAGATCGAAATACTGTTCCTAAATTAGGTTTTATCAAACCCAATATAACACGTATTAAAGTAGACTTACCAGCTCCGTTTGGACCAATTAATGTAATTATACAATTAGAGTGTAAAGATAATGATATATTATGAAGAATAGATCGATTGGATAAATTAACACAGATGTTTTTTAAAACAATAAATTCTAACATAATAAAATAAACTTTGTATATTATATTGTAATTTTTTATATTATAAAATATTTTTTTAAAAATGAATATATATTTTATTTTAAAAATATAAATTATAATTTTTTATTTTATGTTATTCAACATATAAAATATTATTTAATAGTATACTTTTAAGGTTGTTTTCATATATAAATTTTTAAAAACAATTTTAAAAAGAGTTCGTAATACGTATTTTATATATTATATATTTAAAATCAAACATTTAAATTTAAATAAAATTTATCGACTTTTAAATTAATTTATATAATTTTAAAATATATTCCTTAAAAATTTTGATAAATTAAAAGATTTAATTTTTTTATAAAACATTCAGTAAAAAGTAAAATCATTAAAAAATTGATAATATAGAAAAATGTTCTAATAGTTATTTTAAATATAAAATTAAATATTTTTCATTTTAGATTTTTATATTATCAATTTTTTTATTTAATTATATTTTTATATTTATTATACTTTCCAATTAACATATTATCTGGTAAAAATTACTCGAGGAAATCAAAAGTGCAGTACGTTTATAAAAAAATTTCTTTATTTTTAAAATATTTATATTTAAATTATATATTTAATTTTTATAATATGTTTATATTTTTTATAAAAACTATTATTTTGACTTTGATATTATCAAGTTGCAGCATTTTGCTAAAAGAAAAAAAAATATTTTCTAATCAACTTTTTAATCTTAAAAAACATGACCAATTAATAAATAATTCAAAAGACAGCACTAAATCTGAAAAAAATAAGCATATTAATTCTTCATTTTTTAAAAATTTTATGACATGTAAAAATGAATCTAGTTTTATTTCGTTCTTATCAAATAACACATTATTTAAAAAAAGAATTTATATTCAGAAAAATTCTAATTTTTTTAGAAGCGCACGTAAAAAAGGATTAAATTCATTTGATATTAATACTATTATTAAGGCTATAGAATGGCAAATTAGTTTCCGAAAAATAAATCCTCATAGTACGTTTGATTTAATTTTTTTAAGAGAAAAAATAAATTCAAAAAAAAATAAAAACATATTACTAGCTATAAAATTAAATAATATAGGAAAAACGTATTACGCTATAAGAGCTATGAATGGAAACTTTTATGATATTAACGGTTTCAATAAATCAAATATGATTATGAATTTTGCATTGTTAAAAAAATATCGAATTTCTTCTTCTTTTAATTTGCATCGTATTCATCCAATTACGCATCGTATAAGTCGTCATTTAGGGGTGGATTTAGCAATGCCACAAGGAACTTTAGTTTTAGCTACTAGTAATGGGAAAATAATAAAAACAGGATTTAATAAAATCTCAGGTTTTTATATAGTTTTAAAAAATTTCAATCAATGCATAACTAAATATATGCATCTTAAAAAAATCTTAGTTAAAACAGATCAAAATATCAAAATTAATCAAAAAATTGCGTTATCTGGAAATTCTGGAAGAACAACTGGACCACATTTACATTATGAAATATGGATGAATAAACATGCAATTAATCCAGCAGATGCTCGATTTAGTTTTATAGAACCACTTACACCAAAAGAATTAATTTTATATTTCAAAACATCTAAAATCATTTTATCCAAGTTAAAATGATTTTTTAAATATATTTAAATTATTAGCATGCATTAAAACTAACAAATAACTTTTAAAATTCTGCTAGTATTTGTTTTCCCTGTTTTTCCCATTACGTCTCCTTGAGTAACAATCACTAAATCGTTATTAAATAAAAAACCTTTTTTACATAATAACATTATAGCTTCATTAGCAGCTTTCACTCCATCATGTTGACTATCAAAATAAATAGGAACTACACCTCTGTATAAAGTAGATAAATTTAAAGTCTTTTTATGCTTTGATAAAGCAAAAATAGGTAATCCAGATGTAATTCGAGAAGTCATTAAAGCAGTTTTACCGGATTCTGTCATGGTAATAATTGCTGTAATTCCATTTAAATGATTCGCCGCATACATAGCTGACATAGCAATAGTTTCTTCTATATCATTAAATTTTATATTGATGCGATGTCTAGATACATTAATACTAGGTATTTTTTCAGCTCCCATACAAACCTTTGACATATTTAAAACAGTTTCTGAAGGATATTTACCAGAGGCGGTTTCAGCAGATAACATAACTGCATCACTCCCATCTAATACAGCGTTTGCAACATCCATTACTTCCGCACGAGTAGGTGATGGATTTAAAATCATAGATTCCATCATCTGAGTTGCTGTAATAACTACTTTATTTAATTTTCTAGCACTTCTAATTAAATTTTTCTGAATACCGACAAGTTCTGCATCTCCAATTTCTACCCCTAAATCTCCTCTAGCAATCATAATAGCGTCTGAAGATAGTATTATATCTTCTATTGAATTTTGACTACTTACAGCTTCTGCCCTCTCTATTTTTGCGATAATTTTAGCTTGACTACCTGCTTTCTTTAATAAATATCTTGCTTTTTTTAAATCTTCTCCGCATCTAGGAAAAGATACAGCTAAATAATCCACATCTATTTCAGATGCGAGTATTATATCTTTTCTATCTTTTTCTGTTAAAGAATGAGCTGATAATCCACCACCTAACTTATTAATACCTTTATTATTTGATAAAACTCCCCCCACAATAACTATAGTATATATTTCAAAATCTGTAACTTTTAACACTTTTAGTTGTATTTTACCATCATCTAACAGTAAAATATCATTAATATTTAAATCATATGGCAATTGCTTATAATCAATTCCAACTCTTTCTTGATTACCATCAGTATCATGCAAATTTGAATCTAATATAAAAATTTCATTTTTCTGAAGCAAAACACTATTTTTTTTAAATTTAGAAATTCTAATTTTAGGTCCTTGCAAATCACCGAGTAAGGCAATATTACAATTTAAATTTAACATTATTTCTCTTGCTTTTTTAGCTCTTTCAACATGTTCATCAGGAGAACCATGAGAAAAATTTAAACGAAGAACGTTGGCTCCAGATTCAATAATTTTTTTAAGATTATCATTTTTATCTGTAGCAGGACCCAAAGTAGCAACAATTTTAGTTCTTCTTAAACGAGTTAACATGAATACCTCTAGCAATTTATTTTATTATAATATTTTAAGTGCATTTTATTTTCAAAATTAATTTGAAAAATAAAATATAAAAAGTACCAAACGTTTATTTATGCTTATTTATTTAGTAAAATTGATAAAAAAATTTTAGATTTAATATTAATAATAGATGATATTAAATAAAAAATCTTAAAAATATATTTTAATACCTAATTATTTCTAAAAATAGTTTATTAATTTTTTATGTTTTTAACAATATAAAATATTTTATTTTAAAAAAGAGAATTTTTATGATCGAAACTATTCAATCTTGCGATTTAGTTATTTTCGGAGCTAAGGGAGATTTAGCTCAAAGAAAATTGTTACCTGCTTTATATAAGTTAGAAGAATGTAAAAAAATACATCCTGAAACACGCATCATTGGAGCAGGACGTGCCAATTGGACTAAAGAAGAATATATAAAAGTAGTAAAAACAGCAATTAAAAAATTTTTGATAAACAAAATCGATGAAAATATTTGGAATAAATTAAGCGCACGTTTATATTTTTTAAATCTTGATATTTTCAAAGAACTATGTTTTATAAAATTAAAAAAAATATTAAATCAAACAAAAAACATAACTATTTACTATTGTGCTGTTCCTCCAAGTGTGTTTAATACTATTTTTGAAAGATTAGGAAAAATTAATTTAAATTTATTTCCTGCAAGAATAATCATAGAAAAACCATTAGGAGTATGCTTAAAGACATGTAAAGCAATTAATGATCAAATATCTAAATATTTTTTAGAATCACAAATTTTTAGAATTGACCACTATCTAGGTAAAGAATCAATACTAAATTTACTTTCTTTGCGATTCGCTAATTCATTATTTTTTAATAATTGGAATAATAAAATCATTGATCATGTACAAATTACTGTTTCTGAACAAGTAGGCGTTGAAAATAGATGGAACTATTTTGATGAAATGGGACAAACAAAAGATATGGTTCAAAACCATCTTTTACAAATATTAACTATAATTGCAATGGATCAACCGAAAAATATTTCACCAGAAAGCATTAGAAATGAAAAAATAAAAATTTTACGTACATTAAGATCTATTAACATAGAAAACGTAAATGTTAAAACTATAAGAGGTCAATATACCGCAGGTAATATTCAGGGGAAAAAGGTTCCCTCATATTTAGAAGAAAATGGAGCAAATTTAAAAAGTCAAACTGAAACATTTGTATGTATTAAGGTAGATCTTAAGAATGATCAGTGGTTAGGTACGCCTTTTTATTTAAGGACTGGTAAAAGATTAGCAGAAAAATATTCAGAGATAGTAATTGTATTCAAAAAAATGCCAATTAATTTATTCAAAGATCATAATGATGATTTATCTCGAAATAAACTAATTATACGATTAGATCCCAACGAAAACATTAAAATAGATTTTTTAAAAAGAATATCAGGATTAAGTGAAACATATCAATTGAAAAATGAAAGAATTCAATCAAATTTATTGACAAATAAACATCAAAATTATATTGATGCTTATGAAAGACTTTTATTGGCAGCTATGAAAGGAGATCAATCTTTCTTTGTATGTCGTGAAGAAGTAGAAGAAGCATGGAAGTGGATTGATCCTATTATAGAAGGTTGGAAAAAAAACAAAAAAAGTACCCTTGAATTATATTCCGCAGGTACATGGGGGCCAAAAAACGCAAATAAAATTATTATGAAAGATGGGAGATATTGGCATAAATTTGATTGAAATATAATAAATTGATCTATCTTGAATTTTTTAACAAAAACATGTTATTATAAAAATATTTTTACATATTTAATTTAAAAATTAAATTTTTTATATAACTACTATTTAAAAATTAATTTTAAAATACTATTTGGCTGAATTGAGGAAGATAATACCTTATGATACGTATCATTCTTTTCTTAATAACTAACTTAGCAGTTACATCAATATTTGCTTTAATTCTTGCATTAACGGGAATTGCTTCGGATAGTATTTATGGTATATTTATTATCTCTAGTTTGTTTGGTTTTAGTGGATCTCTTGTATCGCTACTTATATCTAAATGGATCGCACTGCGCTCAGTAAATGGAAGAGTAATCAGATCTCCTAGTAATGATATAGAAAAATGGCTAATTGAAACTGTACATAAACAATCAGTTCAAAAAGGAATAAAAACACCTCAAATTGCAACATATGATGCTATTGATATAAATGCATTTGCAACAGGTCCTCGAAGAAACTCAGCATTAATTGCAGTATCATCCGGACTATTAGAAAAAATGACTAAAAATGAAGCAGAAGCAGTTATCGGTCACGAAATTAGTCATATCGCTAACGGAGATATGATTACCATGAGTTTAATACAAGGAGTAGTTAATACTTTTGTTATTTTTATATCTCGTATTGTTTCACAAATATTAAATAGTTTTCTATCGAGTAATAATGATGAAAATGATACGAACGAAAGAAATTCATTTGTTTTTTTTATAATTTCAACAATGTTAGAAATAACATTTGGTATGTTCGCAACTATCATTACCATGTGGTTTTCTAGGCATCGAGAATTTTACGCAGATGCTAGTGCTGCTAAATTAGTTGGACGTAAAAAAATGATTGCAGCGTTAAATAAATTAAAATCAAGCTACGAAGCGCAAGAATCACAGAGTATCATTACACTTTGTATTAATGGTAGGTCTAAATCAGTAGAATTGTTTGCATCTCATCCTTCTTTAGATAAAAGAATACAAGCATTAAATAATAGAAAATATATGTAAAATAAATTGCATAAAAATTTCTCTTAGTAGAAATATATCTATTAAGAGAAAAAATAAATACAAATTTATTCTTTATTAAATTTTTTTAAGCTTGTATTTTAACGTAAAAACGTTTATAATCAATTGCAAATATAGTTTAAAAAAGCAACAATTTTATTTTTAATTTTAAAATTAAAAAATTTTTTTAAATATCTGAAATCTATAACCTACTCAATTACTCTATATAGTAATATTTTTAATTTCTAAATATAATTAAAAAATTAAAAATTTTTCAAAACGAAAAAATGAGTAAAATTAAAAATTTAGTTAAGTAATTTAAAAAATCTTAAAATTTTAGTTTTATTAATTAATTAAATAAAAAAATATATTTATATACTCTTCATTTATTCAAAGTAACGTTTTTAAAATACTATAAAAAGATAAAATATTGAGCTTAAAATTCAAGAAAAAATCCTTTTGTAATTAACATATATTATATATAAAAATAAAAAAAATTTTTATAAAATATTTTTGTTAAAAATCAGAGAAATTTTTTTAAGTATGCAGTTAAAAAATATAAAATATCAAAAATTAATAATCTAAAAAATTAATTAAAAATATTTTAACTTCACAGATAAATTCTCTCAAAATCTGTTTTATTCAAATATAGATCTAGATATATCTAAATTATTTTTCATCTTCTCGAAAATAAAATATGTAATATTTATATAAAATACATTAAATACTATGCTGTCCTATTTTTTTTTACGGAGTTTTTCTGATGGATTTTTTTTTAGAACCGTCAACTTGGGCCGGCTTATTAACGCTAGTAGTTTTAGAAGTAGTACTAGGAATTGATAATTTAATTTTTGTAGCAATTTTATCAGAAAAATTACCTCCTAATCAACGAGATAAAGCGCGATTAATTGGTTTAGGATTAGCGCTGATAATGAGATTAGGGTTATTATCATTTATATCTTGGATAGTAACTTTAACTACTCCTATTATTAACAATAGATTTTTTGTCTTATCAGTTCGTGACTTGATTTTACTTATTGGTGGTTTATTTTTGTTATTTAAAGCTACAATTGAATTACATGAGCGATTAGAAAATGAAGATCATGATAGTACAGAAAATAAAAATTATGCTGGTTTCTGGGCTGTAGTGATTCAAATTGTTGTTTTAGATGCAGTTTTTTCATTAGATGCTATTATTACAGCAGTTGGGATGGTAAATCAACTATTAATTATGATGATTGCAGTTATATTAGCTACGATACTTATGTTATTAGCTTCGAAAGCACTAACTAATTTCATTAATTTACATCAAACAGTTGTAGTATTGTGTCTTAGTTTTTTGTTAATGATTGGATTTAGTTTAGTTTCAGAAGCATTGAAGTTTTATATCCCAAAGGGATATTTATACACAGCTATAGGATTTTCTATTTTAATCGAAATATTTAATCAAATAGCTCGGCATAATTTTATGAAAAATCAATCTAGAAAACCTATGAGACAAAGAGCTGCCGAAGCAATTCTGCGATTAATGATAAGGGAAAAAAATAAAAACAAAAATATCGCTAATACACAATTGAATAAAAATGAAAAAATAACTATTACCCCCCCATTAGAAACAGAAACATTTCAAGATGAAGAAAAGTATATGATTAACGGAGTTCTTACATTAGCTGGTCGATCAATTAAAAGTATTATGACACCAAGAAGTAATATATCTTGGGTTAATACAGAGAAAAACACTAATGAAATCCGTGCTCAATTATTAGATACGCCTCATAGTTTGTTTCCAGTTTGCAAAGGTGAATTAGATGAAATTATCGGTATTGTGCGTGCTAAAGAATTACTGGTAGCGATTGAAAAAAATATAGATGTTTATAAATTTTCTTCTCAAATACCACCTATCATTATACCTGATACTCTTGATCCTATAAATCTTTTAGGTGTTCTTCGTCGCGCTCAAGGAAGCTTTGTAATTGTTAGTAATGAATTTGGAGTAGTACAAGGATTAATTACCCCATTAGATGTTTTAGAAGCTATAGCTGGAGAATTCCCAGATGCTGATGAAACACCAGATATCATAAAGGAGCAGAATAGTTGGTTAGTAAAAGGAGAAACAGATTTACATTCATTACAACAATTACTTAATACAAAAGAACTTATTAAAGAAGATGATTGTGCTTCCTTGGGAGGGTTACTAATAGCTCAAAATGGACAATTACCTACCCCAGGAGAAACAATTCATATTAATTCTTTTTCATTTCATATTGTTAAAGCAACAGAATATCGTATTGATTTAGTTCGTATTACTAAAAAATAAAATATTTATAAAATTTAAATAATTGTAATTTTAAAAATATTTACTAGTAATAAAATAAATAAATTTTTAATTTTGAGAAAAGTATGTCTAACATAATTTTAGCGATTGATACTTCGATGAATTATTGCTCAGTAGCTGTATATAAAAAAAAAATATATTCGTTATCAGATTACTGTAATAAAGAGCATACTATAAAAATATTACCAATGATTAAAAAAATACTATTACTTGCGAAAATAACATTTAAAGACATTAATTATGTAATCTTTTCAAAAGGTCCAGGAAATTTTACTGGAATACGAATTGCTATAGGAGTCGCTCAAAGTTTATCTTTAAGCTTGAATATTCCTATCTTAGGAATTTCTACTCTAGCTATAATGGCAGAAAAAGCCTGGAGGAAATATCATCAAAAAAAAATATTAGTTGCTATTGCAGCTGGAATTGATAAAATATATTTATCTAAATATATTAAAGATAGTAGATTATTATGGATCGGAAATAAAACAGAAGTTCTAATACATTCTGATGACATTAAAGAAGAAACAAAGAATTTGGATAATGATTGGTTTTTCGTCGGTAACGGATTAGAAAAATTTAATTCAAAAAATTTTTTTAACTATGAAAAAATAAAAAATATATCGCCTAATGCAAAAGATTTAATTCCATTTTCTTTGTTAAATATAAAAAACAAGAATTTTTTACATTTTACTAAATTAGAACCTAATTATTTAAATAATATTTTTTAAATATAAAAATTTCAATACTGAAATACTAAAATACTTCAGTATTGATCTAATTGTTATTAACTACAATATAAATTAAATTTGATAAAATATTTTAGTTATTAATCCGGTAAAACAACATTTAATTCTAATATAGAAATATCTTTATTTTTTTGTTCTAACTGTATTGTTACCATGTTAGGATCTATGTTTACATATTTACAAATTACAGAAAGTATTTCACGTTTTAATTGCGGGAAATAATCTGGTTCATTTTGAAATTTTCTTCGTTCTGCGACAATAATTTGCAATCTTTCTTTAGCCACATGAGCTGTATTTTTGTTCCGGGATAAAAAAAAATCTAACAAAGCCATATCTATCTCCCGAATAAACGTCGTAAAAAACTTTTTTTTTCTTCTTCAATAAAACGAAACTTATGATTTTCACCTAATAATCGGTTAACCGTATCAAAATAAGCATGTCCTGCATTAGAATTATTATCTAAAATCACAGATTCTCCTTGATTTGATGCTCGCAATACAGATGCATCTTCAGGAATTACACCAATAATTGGTATACGAAGTATATCTAAAACATCATTCATGCTTAGCATCTCGCCGTTTTTAACGCGTGTTGGATTATAACGTGTTAATAAGAGATGTTCTTTGATAGGGATATTATTATCTTCAGATCTTTTTGATTTTGATGATATAATTCCTAATATTCGATCGGAATCTCGAACTGAAGAAACTTCTGGATTTGTAGTAATAATAGCTTCATCTGCAAAATACAATGATAAAATAGCTCCTTTTTCAATTCCAGCAGGCGAATCACAAATAATAAAATCAAAATTCATTTTAATTAGTTCATTTAAAACTTTTTCAACTCCCAAATATGTTAGAGCTTCTTTATCTCTAGTTTGAGATGCCGGTAAAATAAATAGATTCTTTGTTTTTTTATCTTTGATTAAAGCTTGATTAATTTTTGCTTCACCTTGAATCACATTAACAAAATCATATACTACTCTGCGCTCACATCCCATAATTAAATCTAAATTTCTTAAACCTATATCAAAATCTATTACAACAGTTTTTTTTCCTTTTTTTGCTAGACCGGTTGCAATAGCGGCACTTGAAGTAGTTTTACCTACACCTCCTTTCCCTGAAGTAACTACAATAATCCGTGTCATATAGAAAGTTCCTAAACATGCACTTTTAACTAAGAGAATTTATAGTTAAAATTTTATTACGTAAATAAATTTGCGCTGATTTTCCAATAAACTTCAATGGTATTTGATCTGACAACCAATATTCACCAGATATTGACAATAATTCAGCAAATAATGCTGTACAAAATATGTTACTTGTAATATCTCCGTTGGCACCTGCAAGAACTCTTCCTCTAACCGATCCATAGACATGGATGTTACCATCAGCAACTAATTCTGCTCCTGCGCTAACATTATTTGTGACTATTAAATCAGAATATTTGGCATATATTTTTTGCCCTGAACGCACAGGTGTATTGATGATATGTGTTTTTTCTATTTTTTTCTTGATATCTTTATTAATTACATTTTCAATATTATGCGTTTTATAAAAAAAACTAATTTTTTGATTTATATTATTTTCTATATTTTCTAATTTCTTTCCTTCTAATAAAACAGGTAATCCTGAATTAACAATAATTTTTTTAAGATAGTTATCTTTACAACCAGTTACGCCTACAATAAAAAAACTATGCGAAATAATAACTTCTTGTATTTTTCTCCAATTTTTTTGGTTTAATGATAAATGTGATATATTAAGAATAATAGGCGCATTTTTAAAAAATTGAGGATATTCCTGAGTTTTTTTATATAATGACTTATCAATTAAGTCTATATTATCACTTTTTAGGTATAATACTAATAATGTAAAATTACTGCCTTTTATTTCAATAGACGTTTTTTGCATATATATTGCTCAATAATTTATATTTATATGCATATTAAATGTACATGTATTGTTTTTTAAAAACTAATACAAATTAATTTAGTTAAATTATAATATAAATATCATTTGATAACAATTTCTATTTTTTAGAGTTTCAGATCATTTAAAGTATTTTAAAATGAAATTAATATAGAATTTATATCAAATTTCTAATTAATGAAATATTAAATTTTTTTAACTATAAAGTTCATAAGGACGATCAAAATTTTGTTATTTTCTCAGAATAGTCAGCTTATATTACGTTATCAAAATATTTTTAAAAACAAAAAAATTTTTTTTTCAGGAAACATACAAGACGAATTACCAAGATATTTATCTAGTATAAAAACAAGTTTACATCTTAATGTAAAAAATGATTTCTATGAAAAGAAAACATATTATCTTAAAAAAATTCATATATATTACAATTTACTTGTCTCAAAAAAAGCTGTTGAAAATTATAATACGCTTATTTACTATTGGCCTAAAAGTAAATCAGAAGCAAAATTCCAATTATATAATTTATTATCTTGTTTCTCTATAGGAACCGAAATTTTTATTGTAGGAAATAATTCATGCGGAGTAAAAAGTGCAACAAAAATATTAAAAAAATGGATACATATAAATAAATTAGAAAGTGCAAAACATTCTATTTTATTTGCGGGTATTCTTAAACATAAAACAAAATTTATATTAAAAGATTTTTTTAAAACACATATTTGGGAAAATTTATATATCAAATGTTTGCCAGGAGTATTTGGTTATAAAAAAATAGATTTAGGTAGTCAATTACTTGCTTCTACTTTTTCTAAAAATATTCATGGTGAAATATTAGATATAGGATGTGGATCAGGTTTTTTATCAGTATGTTTACTTAAAAATTCACCAAATTCTATAGTTACTATGATAGATAATAAAGAATCTGCAATAATATCTAGTCAAGAAACGCTTGTCTCTAATCAATTATCCGCAAAAGTACTATCTAGCAATCTTTATTCAAATGTATTTAATAAATTTAATTTAATTATATCAAATCCACCATTTCACAATGATTTAAAAGTAAATTTTAATATCATTCAGAATATTATAATTATGGGATCGAAATACTTAAAAAAAAAAGGAGAACTTAGATTTGTTGTAAATAGTTGTTTTAATTATGATTTTATTTTGAAAAAAAATTTTAAAAAATTTAATATTATAAGAAAAACAAAGCTATATAAAGTTTATCAGGCTTTATTATAATAAATCTAATATGGTACCCGGAGCGGGACTTGAACCCGCAAAGCTTTTAAAGCCGAGGGATTTTAAGTCCCTTGTGTCTACCAATTTCACCATCCGGGCTTTTAGAGGCGTATCCCGGAATCGAACCGGGTTATACGGATTTGCAGTCCGCTACATAACCAATCTGTCAACACGCCTATAATTTTTATATTATAGGAAAAAAAATAAAATTACAATAAAATTTTATAAATATAAAACTATTTATATAAAATTCTGATAAAATAAAAAATTGTCTTTACATTTATCAATAGAATGTTTTAACATTATCAATGTTTCATAATTAAAACATTATATTTTTAAGGAGAGGTGGCCGAGTGGTTTAAGGCAGCGGTCTTGAAAACCGCCGATGAGAAATCATCCGAGAGTTCGAATCTCTCTCTCTCCGAAAAAAATCAAAAAAATTAAAATTTTTATCCTCAAAAAAATTACTGATCAGCAGAAACTTCAATTTCTACACGACGATCAGGAGCTAAACAACTAATTAACAAAGGCCGACTTTCTATATCTTTACATACCTGATCAGTTAAAGGATACTGATTTCCCATTCCTTGAATATTAATTTGATTTTCAGATATTCCATGAGAAATAAAATAATTTTTAATACTATATGCGCGATCTTCAGATAACTTCTGATTATATTCTTTGTTTCCTATTCTATCTGTATGACCTGATAGTGTAATATAAATTTTTTTCGATTTAATATTATTTATTTCATTATTTATCTTTCTTAATTTATCATATGAAACAGGCCGCAATTCTGTGCTATTGAAAGGAAAATTAATATTTTCATTCAGTGCAACATATTGTTGATTGGACATTTCTGGTGAGTATGGTGTAAACATATCATTAATTTTAGACTTTCCAAATTTCCATGCAAAAGAAACAACTGCATCTCCCAAAGTAGGTTTTGATAAATTTATTATGTTTTCAACGCTACTTTTCCATGTATAATCAAATCTAGTAATAAACTCATCATTAAAAATGTATTCAGCACCCAAAGATAAACTAGGAAATAAACAACTACTTTTAGTAAAAGTTTTTTTCAAGTCTTCTTTAGAAACTAAATTTTCCCAAAACATCATTCCTCCTAAGCGCGTATATAATCGAAAATCATCTGTAATAGGATAGGATAATTTTGTTGAAATTTGCACATTATTGTCTTGCAGACGTTCCTTTGATTTTTGAAACATCAGATGAGGAGAAAATCCAGTTGTATTATTTTCTATTTCTAAACCAAAATATGGATTAAATTCATACCCCAGAAATAATCCAAAGACAGGAGAGTTTGTACTGCTATTATGCTTTAAATCTAGGTTTTTTTTATGGTGTAAAAGATGAAAATTTGACCATCCAATTTTAGTACCTAAGTACCATCCATCGTTACTTTTTGATTGAACATTACTGACTAAGCTTACTAATAAAATTAGAATAGTAAGAGCTCTTTTTTTCATTTGAAAACTCCATTTTGAGGTAAATTGCCAATAAATAAAAAAATTTAGAAATCTGAATTATTTTATAAAAAATTATAATACAGTCTATTATATAATAAATATTATATTAATAAAATAAGTGAATATATTTATATTATTTATATAATATTTATATATATCTAACTAACGAAATTAACAGTTATCGAAAATATACATATAGGTCTTAATTAATAATTTTATTTTTTTTGTTATTATTAAGATTATACAAAAAGGATACACCTAAAAAATGTAGACAAGTTAAATAAATCATTCCAGAAAAAAATAATATTGTAAATAGACGTATTATTTTAGTAAAAAAAGAACTGACATTATATAGAGGTATAAAATATAACATAAAAATTAAAAAAAATATCATAGAAAACGCCGAAATTAATAAACGAAAAATAAAAATTAATTCATTAATATTAAAAGAAATTAACTTTTTTTGATATAGTTTCCAATATAATATAGAAAAATTTATCCATCCAAATATACTAAAAGATAAAGCTAAACCTGCATGTTGTAAATAATAAATTAAACATGGATTTAATATTTGCGTCATAGATAAAGTGAATAGTGCAACTCGCGTTGGAAAATTTATTTCTTGAGATGCATAAAAAGCTGAAGATAGAATTTTGACTAAAACTAACGCAATCAAACCAATAGAATATAATTTTAATGCTCTTTGTGTCATTAAAACATCGAAATCTGTAAATTTTCCATATTGAAATAATATTACAACTAATGGTTTCGCAAGAATAAACAACATAATAGAAGTGGGTAACGATAAAATTAAGGCTATTCTAAAACCCCAATGAAGTAATTTTTTATAATCTTCTAGTTTATGTTTAGAATAACTTTTCGATAGCGATGTAAATAAAATTGTACTCAAAGAAGTACCTAACATGCCTATTGGAAATTCAATTAATCTATCAGCATAATACATCCAGGATATAGAACCTGAATTCAACAAAGAAATGAAAATAGTGTTAAAAATTAAAGAAATTTGATTTGCCGAAGCACCAATAAGACATGGTCCTATTTTTTTTAAAACTTTTAAAAGACCAATATTTTTAAAATTAAATTTCGGCATCATTAGCATATTTATTTTTAATAAATATGGAAACTGATATATTAATTGAATAAATCCACCTATAATAACGGACCAAGCTAATATTAAAATTGGCGGTGTAAAAAAATTATTCAAAAAAATAGAACAAATAATCATAGTAATATTGAGAAAAATAGGTGAAATAGCAGGAACAGCAAAGTAATTCCAACTATTCAAAATAGAAGAATATAACGATGATAAAGAAATTAATAAAACATAAGGAAACATAATTTCTAATAAAGTAGAGGATACTTGAAATTTTTTTAAACAATCAGAAAAACCTGGTGCAGTGAACTTAATCAAATAATCAGAAAATATTATTCCCAATATTACTATGATAGATAAAGCACAAATAATAAAACCTAATAAACATGCAACAAAATCTTTTATATGATGCATTTTTTTATTTGATTTATAATCTATTAAAATAGGAGTAAAAGATTGTGAAAAAGCACCCTCAAAAAATAATCGACGTAATAAATTAGGAATTTTAAAAGCTATAAAAAAAGCATCAGTATAAATAGAAACACCAAAAATACGAGCAATTATAAGATCCCTAAAAAAACCTAATATACGTGAAATTAATGTCATAAAACTCAGAGAAAATAAAGATTTCAAAAGATTCATATTAAACTAACCTAAACAAGTTAAATATCACGTTTAAGAATGTTTTATTAAAATTTCAATAAAATTTTCTTGCTCATAAAATACTTAACATGTTATAAAAGAAAATTATCTCTAAAAAAATTTATTACTTAAAATAAATTTCAAAACAATGTCTTCTTTAAAGAAAATAAAAATAATTAAACCTGATGATTGGCACGTTCATCTTAGAGACAAGAAGATTTTAAAAAAGGTTCTAAGATATACTGAAATGTTTTATCAACGCGCAATAATCATGCCTAATCTTAATAAACCGATTACAAATTGTAAGAGAGCCATTGCATACAAACATAGAATTTTACAAGCAACGCAAATCAATCATACTCAATTTGAACCATTAATGACTTGCTATTTAACAAAAGAGACTTCTTTAAAAGAATTAAAATATGGTTTCTTACAAAAAATATTTATAGGAGCAAAATTATACCCGAATAAATGTACAACAAATTCAGAAACAGGTATAAATAAAATCAGTGAAATTTTTCATATATTGGAATTAATGCAAAAAATAAAAATGCCGTTATTAATCCATGCTGAAGATAATAATGTTGATGTTGATATTTATGATAGAGAAGCAAATTTTCTTGAAACCACGCTAATACCATTACGTAAAAAATTTCCAGAATTAAAAATAGTATTAGAACATATTACTACTAAAGAAGCTGTTGCTTATATTGAAGAAAGCAATCCTTTATATTTAGCAGGTACTATAACACCGCATCATTTAATGTTAAATAGAAATAACATGTTTATCAACGGAATTCAACCTAATCTATATTGTTTACCTATTTTAAAGAGAAAAAAACATCAAAACGCTTTAAGACAAGCTATATCTAATGGTAGTATGAATTTTTTTTTAGGAAGCGATAGCGCTCCACATATTTACAGAAATAAAATTAGTCTATTTGGATGTGCAGGAATATTTAATGCTCCATCATCTTTATTATGCTATATTACTATTTTTGAAGAAATGAAAGCATTAAAATATTTTGAATCTTTTTGTTCAAAAAATGGTCCTAATTTCTATAATTTACCAATTAATCAAAACACTATCACATTAATAAAAAAACCTTGTAAAATTTTAAAAAAAATAAATCTTGGAAAAGATTCTATCTTACCTTTTTTATCTGGTGAAACATTGAAATGGTCTATTCTTTAAATATTACTGTTATATTTTTGAACTTTAGCGATATTAATTTTATAGTTTTCCATTAATGTCGTAAATAGTATTATTATTAAAAGATTTATAAAAATTTAAAAATTTTTGATTTAAGTAAAATTTATGTTTTATTAATTTTTTGTTTTTAAGGTTTATTTTTTTTAAAGATACACATTTATCTTTTATTTTATTTGAATAATAATTTAGTTCATCAATTTTTAAAGCAGAAAAAATAGTGTTATACTTTTTTTCAAGAGATATCTGTGTTTTTTTTGCGCAATCTAATTGGTTTAATAAAGCATGCTTTTTTTCTATGATAAAATACAATTCTTTCATATCACTTTTTGAATTCAATAAATTTATATATTCTTGATTCATAACTTTATCTAATAGAAATAATATATTATCTATTTTTTTAATAATATCGATTAATTTTTTCATATTTTCTGTCTATTTCTTAATTAATATCATTGACAATGATAATATTATTAAATCTATAAAACAACTATTACTTGTCCATCATTATTAATTATTCCAGTAATAATTTTCCCACTTTTAATTTGTACACGTATTTTTTCTTTAGCACCGCCATTATCGAGTGCTTTTCCAGTGGTAATAATTTCAAAATTATTTCCTTTAAATTTGATAGTAACCTCTTTATTTGATGTGACTATCCAAAAAGCGCGCGTCATAAAAGATGTAATAGGTTGAAAAGGAAGAATATCTCGTACATTTACTCTATTGATAACATCTTGTTTATTAAAATAAGTGCCATTAGGTAACTTATCTAAACGTCCTGTTATAGATTTTAGATCTGATGCGCTTATTTTTGTACCTCGAAAAATTTTTTTCTTTGCTATAATGTACTGCCCTTGAATTTGTAATTCTAATTTTAAAAATTGATGTTGACGCCCACAAATGTATAAAATATCAAATAGTCCAACGCTGTGAAAATGATGTGATAATAAAAAATGTTGTTTTTTACAAATTTTATTTTTTTCTAGAGGTGCATGTAATAATATTTTAAAATTTTTTGTATCAAGAGAATATTCTTGTTTAAAAAATTCATTTAAATGATTTGTTAAATCATTAGCATTAATTTCAAAAGACAGAAAAAACAATAAAATAAAAAAAAATTTTAATAATTTCATTTGTTTCCTTATTAATTGATAAAAATTAAAACTTGATTTATTAAGATAAATTAATAGATATAATTTATTAAAAAATTTTTATAAATTTTATTTTAACCTAAAAAGATTTAACAAAAAAAATTCAACATAATTCTATTTTAAATTTAAATTTTTTAAAAATTTATAATATAATTATATTTGAAAAATAAACTTTTCTAAATTAACTAAGAATAGTTAAAAATATATTTTCAATATTGTTTTAATTTTATAAAATATAATGTAATAACATTATTAAATGAATAAAAAATAAAAAGGTATAAATATGTTTGAAAAAATAAATAACATGTTTAATTTAAATCAAAATTTATTAAATTTATATGCTACAAGAAGTGAAATTTTATCATCAAATATAGCCAATTCTGAAACACCAAAATATCAAGCAATGGATATTAACTTTAAAGATGCTTTCGAAAAAATATTAAAAGAAAAAAAAAATCATTCTTTAAAAATTACACTAAAAAAAACTTCAGAAAAACATTTAACACAAAAACTAAAAAGAAATAGCGTTTCTTTATTTTCAGTTAAACCTATTAAAACTAAAAATATTAAAATTAATGGTAATACAGTAGATATGAATCGAGAGCGTGTCGAATTTCTAAAAAACACTTTAAAATACGAAGAAAATTTAACATTCATAAAAAATGAAATTAGAAATATGATGCATGTATTAAAAGGATAAAAAATATGTCTTTATTTACTATACTTAATATTGCAGGTTCAGCTATAACTGCGCAATCAGAAAAAATAAATGTTATTGCTACAAATTTAGCAAATGCAGATAGCGTAATATATAAAAATGGAAAATATTATCCATATATTGCAAAAAGAGTTATTTTTAAACCGTTTAATTTAAATCAAAAAGGAGCAAAAGGAGTTAAGGTAGCTTCAATAATAAACGATAAAAATCCAATACAAATGATATACGATCCTAACCATCCGCTTTCTAACTCAAATGGATATGTTCTAAAATCTAATATTAATCCTATTACAGAAACAATAGATCATATTACTGCTTCACGGTCTTATCAAGCGAATATAGAAGTTTTAAAAACTGCTAAAAACATGATATTAAAAACATTATCTATTGGAGAATAAGGAAGAAGGAATGAACAATATTAATGTAAATTCTTCTATCAATAACAACGTTAATGATAAAACTACTAGTGATTTTAATAATGCTACTAATCCATTGGATCTACAAAATAATTTTTTAAGCTTGTTAATTGCTCAAATTAAAAACCAAGATCCTACTGATCCTATTAAAAATACTGAGTTAACATCGCAGTTAGCTCAAATTAATACAGCCACTGGAATTGAAAGATTAAATAATACTGTAGGAAAATTTTCTGATAAAATAAATCAAAATCAAAATATTCAAATATCTTCATTAATTGGTCATCGAGTGATGATACCTAGCTCACAAATTGTTCATACTGAAAATATGAATACAGAATTTGGAATAGATTTAATTGGTTATGCAACGTCAGCTGAAATAAAAATATTAGATGGAAACGGTAAAGTGTTGCATGTAAAAACAATAAAAGATGCAAAACCTGGAATATATAGTTTTACGTGGGATGGTTTAGATTTAGACAAAAAAACTGTTCCTACTGGAAAATATAATGTCAATATAATAGCTAAAAATAAAGAAAAAGATATTCCTGTAGAAATTTTATGCGAAGCATTAGTACATAGTATTATTACTTCTTCTAGAGATCCTATAATAGATTTAGGAGCAATGGGCACCACAACATTATCAAAAATTCGTAAAATTTTTAAATAAAATATTTTTATGTATTTAAAAAATTTTAAGATTAATTATTTAAGGAATAAATTATGTCAACGATGGAAGCTATTGGTGGATTAATGGCCAACAGTAATAATATAGATGTTGTATCGAATAATATAGCAAATGCTTCTACTATTGGTTTTAAATCTAGTACTCTTTCTTTTTTTGATATAGTATCTAGCTCATTTTGCTCTAACAAAGTTATCGGTTCTGGTGTTGGAGTTTCCAATATGAGACAAAATTTTAGTAACGGAATATTAATGCAAACAGGAAGAGATTTAGACTTAGGTATTGTACAAGATGGTTTTTTCAGAGTACTGAACTCTAAAGGTTACGTATATTATACACGAAATGGACAATTTTTATTGGACAAAGATAAAAATATTATCAATATGGATGGAATGTATTTAACTGGTCAAAACCAATTTGACTTGAAAAACAATTTAAATAATATATCTAAATTAGAACCTATTAATTTAAAAAAATCTGACATTCTTAAATCTAAGCAAACAAATATAATTAAATTGCATGCAGATTTAGTCGAGAATAATCATCCGTCGACTAATACTATTACAGGTTCTAATGATGATATATCAAATTCAGAAATAAATAATATTACTGTATATGATAAAAATGGACAAGCTGAAAACATAAATATTTTTATTAATAAAGATGAAAACGAATGGACTATTAAAATTGAGTCAAATGATATTAATAATTTAAATGATGAAAAAATTGATGATACTATTCATTTAAAATTTGACTCCGAAGGTAAATTAAATTCTGATTCAAATATACAGATCAAATCAAAAAAATTTAAAAACCTAACTTTAAATCTAGAGTGTACATTAAAAAAATCAAATGATGGTAATAATACAATACAGCTTTCTCAAGATGGATATCCAGAAGGTCATTTAACATCTTTCGAGATCTTAAATAATGGTGAAATTATAGGTCAATATACAAATCAAAAAGTAGAAAAAATTGGACAAATATTTTTATCTAAATTTGTTAATCCGGAAAAACTCAAGCCTGAAAGTGGAAATGTTTGGTCTGCAACTCAAGAAGCTGGTAATGAAAATATTGGAATAGCAGGAGATAGGGGATTCGGAACGATAATTTCGAAAACTTTAGAATCATCTAATGTTAATTTAAATAAAGAACTAATTAATATGATTGTAGCACAGCGTAATTATCAATCTAGTGCACAAGCTTTTAAAACAGAAGATAAAATAATTAACACATTAATAAATTTAAGATAATTTTAAAAATTAGGTGTTTTAATGGATAACACAATTTATCAATCAATGAAAGCAGCTGTTCAATTGTTAGAAAATCAAAATATTATTGCAAATAATTTAGCAAATATATCTACTAATGGTTTTAAAGAAGCATTTAATGTTTTTATACAAGATAAGAACATAAATAATGTATATAAAACTCAAACAAAAAAATACTATAATTTTTCAGAAGGTGTAATAACTCACACAAAAAGAAAGCTTGATTTAGTTGTTAAAAATAATGGCTGGTTGGTAATCAAAGATTCAAATGGAAAAGACGCATATACAAAAAACGGACACTTACAAATAAATGCACAAGGAAAACTTACTATTCAAAATTATAAAGTAGTTGGAAACCAAGGAGATATAAAAATACCAAGTCATATAAATATAAAAATTTTATCTAATGGAACTATTAAAGAAATAGAAGATAAGCAAAATAGCATTTCTGAAAAAACAATAGGATCATTAAAATTAGTACGTTTCAAAAAAAATGATCTTATTCAAAAAGATAATGGATTATTTTACTTAAAAAAGAACAAATTGAATGAAAACTTAAAAGTACTACATGATAATACTGTTCGTGTGCAATCAGAAATGTTAGAAAATAGCAATGTTAATCCAACTAAAAATATAGTAGATATGATATCAAATGCTCGACAATTTGAAATGAATATGAAAATGATATCAATGTATGATCAAAACATAGAACGTGCCAATCAACTATTTAATGTAAATAATTAAAAGGATAAAAATATGATTCCTTCTTTATGGATTTCTAAAACAGGTCTTGATGCACAACAAATTAATATGAATGTAATTTCAAATAACTTAGCAAATGTTAGTACCAATGGATTTAAAAGATCTAGAGCAGTTTTTGAAGATTTAATGTATCAAACTATACGACAAGCAGGAACAAATTCCTCTATTGATACCACTTTACCTTCTGGATTACAAATAGGGACAGGAGTAAGACCTGTAGCTACTGAAAGAATTCACAGCCAAGGAAATTTATCTAAAACAGACTCCTCTAAAGATGTAGCTATTAATGGTCCGGGTTTTTTTCAAGTACAACTACCAGATGGTAATATAGCATATACAAGAGATGGATCATTTCAATTAGATCAAAACGGTCAACTAGTAACTAATAGTGGATTTGCAGTAGTACCTGAAATAAACATCCCTCCTAATTCTACAAATATTAATATAGCAAGAGATGGTATTGTTAGTGTTACTATACAAGGTCAAACACAACCAATTTCTATTGGTCAATTAAACTTGACTAATTTTATTAATGACTCTGGATTAGAAAGTCTAGGAGAAAACTTATACCAAGAAACACAAGCATCTGGTAGCCCAATAGATACTACACCAGGTTTAAATGGAACAGGTTTGTTATACCAAGGATATGTTGAAACATCAAATGTTAATGTTGCTGAGGAATTAGTCAATATGATTCAAACTCAACGAGCCTACGAAATTAACAGTAAATCTATAAATACTTCAGATCAAATGTTACAAAAATTATCTCAACTATAAAAATTGATTTTAATACTAAAATAAATTTAACATTTATATATTAAAATTTTTTTATTAAGGATTATTTTTCCGTGGTAAAGTTATTTATTTATACAATTAAATATTATTTAACTTTTCTTGTTTTATTAGTTATTCAAAGTTGTTCGTCTATTGAACACCAACCTTTAGTTAAGGGAATTACTACTTCTATAGCTCCAAATGTTTTTCCTAAAACTACAAATGGATCAATATTTCAAGAAACTACACCTATTAACTATGGATATCAACCCCTATTTGAGGATCATCGATCTCATAATATCGGAGATATAATTACTGTTGTATTACAAGAAAACATCAGCGCGAGTAATAGCTCATCTTCTAATATAACTCGCAATGGCACAGCTAATTTAGGCATGACAATCACACCAGGACAATTAAATCCTATATTAGGATTTAATATTAATGAAAGTAAAACAGGATTTGATAGCATAGGAAAAAATGACTTTTACGGAAAAGGTAGTCATTCAGCTGAAAATACATTCACAGGACTTATCACTGTGACTGTAAAAAGAGTACTACCGAACGGGAATTTACAAGTAGTTGGAGAAAAACAAGTTGCTATTAATGAAGGAATAGAATTTATTCGGTTTTCAGGGGTAGTAAACCCTCATAATATTAACAAAAACAATTTAGTTGCTTCGACTCAAATTGCGGATACACGCATTGAATATGTAAGTAATAGTCGTATTAATGAAACTCAGAAAATGGGTTGGTTACAACGATTATTATTAAAAATTTCTCCGATTTAATATTAAAAATTAAAAAAAAATAAAATTCTTAGTATCATTTAAACTCATAAAGGATCAAAAAATCCTTTATGAGTAAAGATTTTTTATGAAATTAAAATTATTCATAAATGACATATTGTATATTTTGTATATAATATATATTAAAAAAATGAAATCAATAAAATAAATGTATAAGGTATTTTATGTTTAAGATCATATCGTTATTAAAATTTATTATTTGTATTTTAATAAGTTTTTATTCTTTTGCTTATGCTGAAAAAATACGTGATTTAACTAGCATTGAAGGCATAAGAGAAAATCAACTCATTGGTTACGGTTTAATCGTTGGATTAGATGGAACAGGTGACCAGTCAACGCAAGCTCCATTTACTAATCAATCATTATACAATATGCTTTCTCAATTGGGCGTGACTATACCCCCAGATACTAATATGCATTTAAAAAATGTAGCAGCTGTAATAGTTACAGCAAAATTACCTCCCTTTAGTCACACAGGAGAAAAAATAGATGTAGTAGTTTCTTCTATGGGTAATGCAAAAAGTCTTAAAGGAGGAACTCTATTAATGACTCCATTAAAAGGCGCTGATAATCAAATTTACGCGATTGCTCAAGGCAACATATTAGTATCTGAAAAAATTAATTCTCAAAAAAGAAATAATTATATTATATTTAATCAAGTAAATTCAGGAAGAATTAATCATGGAGCGACTATTGAAAAAGAAATAAATACTGATTTTGGTAGAAAAAAAATAATTAATCTGCAGTTAAATCAAGAAGATTTTAGCATTGCACAAAAAATAAGTGATATGATTAACATAAAGTATCCAGATACAGCTATAGCTATAAATTCTAAAACAGTACAATTAAATACGTATCCGAATAATACAATACAAGTTCATATGCTCTCTAATATTCAAGATATAGATATCTCTATACCATCACAAGAAGCTAAAGTAATAGTTAATCCTAGAACGGGTTCAGTTGTAATGAATAAAGAAGTAAGATTAGGGACATGTATTGTTGCGCATAAAAATTTGTCTGTAATAATTAATAAAACAATTAATAAAAACAATTATTTAAACTTATTAAAACCAGAGCCAAATAACCAATCAGATTTATTAAAAAATATTAACAGTAAAAATTATTTAGAATATGAACAACATAACAATGAAAGTTTAAACAACATTATACGAGCATTAAATTCTCTAGGAACAAAACCGGATGAATTAATTTCTATTCTTCAATCAATGAAAAGCGCAGGTTGTCTTTACGCTAAATTGGAAATTATTTAATGGAAAATCACTTATCTTTATTTAACATAACAAACTATCGTGCTAAATTAATTGATAGTTTAAAACATCAAGTAAAAACTAACCCTAAAAAATATGCATTAGAAACAGCTAAGCAAGTTGAAGGTATTTTTATTCATATGTTACTAAAAAGCATGAGATGTTCCTTGACAGAAGGAAATTTATTAGAAAATAATCAAAGTCGTTTATATACTGAAATATATGATGAACAAATTTCAAAAGAATTAACTAAAAAAGGCATTGGTCTAACAAATATTATTTTAAAACAAATTGAACAAAAAAAGTCATATATATAACGATTTTTTAAGGGGGGCTATATGAGTTCTATACTGAATTCTACTATTTCAAGTATTGATGCTATTCAAATATTAATTGATAATACATCAGAAAAAGTTTTAAATCCAAGTTATAGAGATTCATCAGAACGTATTTCGATAGAAAATAATATAGATGAATCTAATGCTAATGCAGGAGTAAAAATACAAAAAGTATATGATGAATATAATAATTTTATTGAAGAAGAAAAACGAAGAACTAGTGAGCGCGTGCAAGATGAACAGACAAGAATTGAAGAATATATAAAACTAGAAGATTTATTTATTGAAAAAATACATATTTTTAATGACCTAATGAACAAATTGTTTTCTTCTATTCAAGAAAATATTTCAAATAAAAATCAGAATGTATTCAATGAAGAAATAGAAAAAAATTTAAAAAATGTTGTTACTGGATTGAAAAATTTTAATGAAAAACTCACATTTATAGAAAATGACGTTAGAAATACTATATCAGAGAAAATAAAAAAAGCAAATATCTTAATTAATAAAATTTATAATCTTAACGTAACCATTCGTTATTTTCCAGTTAAACAAGTTCCTAATGGAATTTACAAATATATCGACGAAAGAGATCGATTAGTTGATGAGCTAAATGATATTATTGGCGTGACAGTAATTAAAGATAATAATAACTTTGAAGTCCGCTTAAATAGTGGTATGTGCCTTGTTAACAATGATAAAAAGAAAAATTTAATGATTTTAACATCTGACACTGATAAAAGATATATTAGTGTTGGATATTGGGATGATCATGAAAAAACACTTAAAAAAATAGAACATATGATTCCCAGTGGATCTTTAGGTGCTCTCCTTTCATTTCGCAAGGAAGAACTAAAAAACGCTAGAAATAAGCTTGGACAGTTAACTGTCAATTTTGCTGATAGTATCAATGAAAATCATACATTAGGATATGATATGCTTGGTAACCTTGGAAAACAAGTGTTTAACATTAGTACACCTGAAATTATATCTAGCTCAAATAACAAATCAAATCCCTTTACATCTATTCAATGGATATCTACAAGTAACGCACAAGACACTGATTACATAGTATATATGCAAAATAATCATTGGACAGTTCAAAGATTACGAGATAAAACAACATTTGAACCAGAAATATATCACAATAACAATAATGTATATCTTACTTTCGATGGTATGGAATTAAAAATTGAAGGGAACAATAATGAAGGTAATATGTATATGATTAAACCATATGATAAAACATTAGATGAGCTAGAACTTTTAATTGTAGAAAATACTCCATTTGCATTTTCTTCAACAAATGACATAAATCAACAAAACAGAAATAATGAAATTATTATATACAACTTAAACAAAGATAAATTAGTAAATAAAAAAGATACATTAGGTATGTCTTATCTCAAATTTTTAAAATCTATTTCTTACAAATGTAATGATCTTGAGGAAAAAGTTCCTTTTAAACGTCAAATGATTAGAATATTAAATAATAAAAAATTATCAATGTCTGATGATATAAATGAAGATTATCAAAATCTTAGTTACGAACAAAAATGTTATATTGCAAATGTGAAAATTTTAAAAATGGCAGAAAGTATTTTTAATGATATTATTGACTGTTATAGTTAATATTTATAAAAATTTTCACAATAAAAACTTACTTTTAAAGTAAGTTTTTATTTTCTATATATAATTGTTTAAGTAAAAAATAATTTTTTAAAAATATTAAGCAGAAAAATAGTTTTATTCGGTTTTAGTAATAGGTGAAGTAGAAAAATTAGTTGCAGAATGCGCTCCAGCAGCACTCTTATTTTTATTTAATTGTGTTAAAAAAATTGAGGATTTTATTGTTTTTCTATGTATTCCGGAATATGAACTATTAAAAATTTTGGTAATAGGTGCATAAGCTTGTGTTTTATTTTTTTCTTTTCTAAAATTTTGATTATTGAAAATTTTTTCTTGATTTGATACTAATACATTATTTTTCTTAAAAGATAGATGTAATTTTTTTCTTTCTTGAATTATATTAGGACTTTTAAAAATTTTTTTAATTTTATAAGAATGATTTTTTTTATTTTCTTTTAAATAATTATGTTTTTTTAACGATGTACTTTTTTTAATGATTTGATCATTTACATAAATAGATGAGATATTTATTTTTTTTTTAGTATTAAAAGTATGATTTTTATTTGTTGCGTTTATTTTTATTAATGAATTTTTAAACCAAACTCTCCCTAATGCTAATTCTAATGAAAAAACAATACCAGTAACTTTTTGGAGAGAATTAGTAGAGTATAAATTGATAAATTTATTTTTCAAAGAAGTAATATTTTTACTATTAAACTTTTGTTTAGCTGGTAAAACAATAAAATTTTCATTTTTAATGACGTTGATATATTGATTGCGATTATCAAAAACATTATTTTTTGTATTATATGCATTTAATTTAAAAAAATTAAATTGTTCTATGTAATTAATAAAATTATTTTTTTTGAAATGCTTATTTCTAGAAGATAAATTACGTCTTTTATTTAACAAATCAAATTCATTTTCAAAAGTTTTTTTATTATCTATATTTCTTCTAATTTTATTATTTTTAGATATAATTGTGATATTACTTTTCGTGTCATTTGTAGAAAAATTCTTTTCTTTTTTTAAAAAAATGTTATTTTTACAATGAAAAATATTTTTTTTTAATATTTCACTTTTAATAAAAATATTTTTTATTAGAAAATATTTTTTTATCCAAGATATAAAATTAATAAAAAAGTTATTTTTAACATTTTTTTTAGAAAATCTTTTTTGAATAATATTTTTTGAATTAATAGAATAATGAAATAATTTATTATTTTTTAAAAATGGTTTAGATTTATTTTTTTTATCTATCATTTCCTTTTTATTATTTTTTAAATTTTTATTACTTTTAACACCAGAAAGATAATAACTCATTGATGGTATTTGTTCTCCTTTTCTAATTCTAGAAACAAGATAATGAGGAGTTTTCATATTTTTATTGGGAACAATAATTGTTTTTCCACCTGCTTGTCGTTTTTCAATTGCATGTACTGCATCTCTTTTTTCATTTAATAAATAACAAGCGATTTCTATAGGAACAATCGCATGTACTTCATATGTATTTTCTTTTAATGCTTCCTCTTCAATTAAACGTAAAATTGATAAAGATAAAGATTCGTTATCTCTAATGGTACCTGTTCCTGTGCATCTAGGACAAATATGATGACTAGATTCACCTAAAGATGAACTTAATCTTTGTCTTGACATTTCTAAAAGACCAAATCTAGAAATATTACCAATTTGAACACGCGCTCGATCTTCACGAACAATTTCTCGAAGTTTATTTTCAATGGCTTTCTGATTACTCAAAGGAGTCATATCTATGAAATCGATTACTATTAACCCCCCCAAATCTCGTAATCTTAATTGTCTTGAAATTTCCTCAACTGCTTCCAGATTTGTGTTAAAAGCGGTTGATTCGATATCTACACCACGTGTAGAGCGAGCAGAATTAATATCAATAGCTGTCAAAGCTTCTGTACTGTCTACCATAATAGAACCGCCAGAAGGTAACCTTACTTTTCTTTGAAAAGCAGAATTTATTTGAGATTCAATTTGATAATAACTAAATAAAGGGATATCGCCAGTATAAAGTTTAATTTTATTAATGAAATCAGGACGACCTAAAGCGGAAATATGTTCTCGAGCTACGTTCAGTATTTCAGGGTTATCAATTAAAATTTCACCAATATCTTGGCGTAAATAATCCCTAAAAGCACGAAAAATTACATTGCTTTCTTGATGGATTAAAAATGGTGCAGCTTTATTTTCTGAAGCTTTTTGAATTGCATCCCAGTGTTTTAATCTAAGTGATAAATCCCATTGCAACGATTTTGTTGGTTTTCCGACTCCTGCTGTTCTAATTATTAAACCCATATTTTTAGGTAATTTTAAAGATAGCAGAGATTCTTTTAATTCAACGCGATCATTTCCTTCGATTCTTCTTGATATACCAGTAATATTTGGACTGTTAGGCATTAAAACTAAATAACTTCCCGCTAAGGTAACAAAAGTTGTTAAAGCTGCGCCCTTAGTACCTCTCTCTTCTTTATTTATTTGGACTATAAGTTCTTGTCCTTCTTGCAAAATATTTTTAATATTTAAACGAATATTTTTATTGTAATTTTTTGGAAAATATTTTTTAGAAATTTCCTTTAAGGGTAAAAAACCATGTTTTTCCATTCCATAATCGACAAAAGCAGCTTCTAAACTAGGTTCTATTCGAGTAATTTTTCCTTTATATATATTTGACTTTTTTTGTTCTGATCCAGAATTTTCTATATCAAGATCATATAAACGTTGACCATCAACAAGAGCTACGCGCAACTCTTCCTGCTGAGTTGCGTTAATTAACATTCTTTTCATTATAACATTTTCTCTCTTATTTTTATAAATAAGTAAATGTATCAACAGGAAATATATATTTTTAAAAAATTAATATTTTATTATCTAACTATGATTTTTATTTAAAATATATATAAAAATAAGTTGTTTTAAAAGACTATAAAAATAACTTAAAAATTAATAAATAAAAGTTTTTATAATTTGAAATTATTAACAATTCAATCATTGATACTAATATATTTATATATTTAATTATATTATAATTAATAAAAATTAAAAAAATTACATAATTATAGAGATTTTTTTAATGACATATAAAATATTATCTGCATCTATTATATATATTAATGAAGACATGATAAATCAGCGAATTGATAATTTTTTGAAAAAAAAATTTAAAAATATACCAAAAAGCATGATTTATCGTATTATTAGAACAGGAAAGATTCGAGTTAATAAAAAAAGAATTAAACCAAATTATAAATTAAAAATTGGAGACAACCTAAAAGTTCCTCCAATAAAGATTTTCGTAGAGGAAAAAAAATACTGTAATATTCATCATTATCAAACAAATCTATCAAATAATATACTTTATGAAGATAACTATTTATTAATAATTAATAAACCTTCTGGCATTGCAGTTCATGGTGGTAGTGGTATTAATTTTGGGGTTATAGAATATTTTCGAAAAATTCGTCCGTTAGAAAAATTCCTTGAACTTGTACATCGTATTGATCGAGATACATCAGGTATATTAATTTTAGCAAAAAAAAGAACATCTCTTATATCTATGCATCAACAAATAAGAGAAAAAAAAATAAAAAAAGAATATATTGCATTAGTACATGGATTATGGCCTTATGATTTGCAAAAAATATCAAAACCTTTATTAAAAATTAATTTTAAAAATAAACAAAAAAAAATGTTTATTAATAATTATGGAAAAGTTTCTGAAACTTATTTTAAAATAAAAAAACAATATTCTTGTACCACATTAATGTCTATTTTCCCAAAAACAGGAAGAACACATCAAATTAGAGCACATACATCATATGCAGGACATCCAATATTATTTGATAAGCGTTATGGAAATTTAAATTTAGATCAATTAATAAAAAATAAAATAAACTCTAGTAGACTTTTATTACATGCTATTTCGATTGATTTTGTACATCCAAACAACAATAAGATATTGCATATACAAGCACCATTAGATATGAATATTAGAAATTTTTTACAAAATCTTGTATGATATATTAAACAAGAAATTTGTTTTAATTAAAAAATATTTACAGAGAAAAAATTATATGGCCGTTCAAAAAAATAAACCTACTCGCTCTAAAAGAGGGATGCGTCGCTCACATGATAGTTTAAAAAAAATAACGTTATCTATAGATAAAACATCTGGAGAGACACATATTCGACATCACATCACTCAAAAGGGATTTTATAAAGGTAAAAAAGTTATTTAAAAAAATATAATAACGGTATTTAAAAAATACCGTTTGATAAAAGAATGAATTATTAAATTTTATTTATAAAATTTAATTATTTGTTTAAATAAATCTTTTATTTGAATAAAAAGGTTATTTGAATGTACTTGTTTGCTATGTTATTTCCAGGACAAGGCGTCCAATATATAAATATGTTATCTAGTTTTTTAAAAAAAGAGAAAATTTTTCAAGATATTTTCGAAGAAGCGTCAGAATGTCTAGGATATAATTTACTAAAATTGATAAGAGAAGGTCCGTTAGACAAAATAAATCATAGTAAATATACACAACCAACAATATTAACTGCATCAGTTGCAATTTATAAATTTTGGAGAAAATGTAATGGAATAAATCCATCATTTATGTCTGGCCATAGTTTAGGTGAATATTCTGCATTAGTTTGTTCTAAAGCTTTAAAGTTTACAGATGCGTTAAAAATTGTTTCTTTGCGCGGAAAATATATGCAAAAAATAATTTTAAATGAATCATATTTAGTAAAAGCTATAATTGGTTTAAACAAAAAAATCATTAAAAAAATTTGTGATAAATATACATCTAATACTGTTTCTATTGCAAGCATCAACTCAGATAATCAAATAATTATTTCAGGAAATAAGTTGGATGTATACCAAGCGAGTTTAGATTGTAAAAAATATGGAGCTAAATTTATTTTTGATGTCAATCTTAACATACCAGTGCATAGCTATTTAATGAAACCAGTATCTAAAAAAATTGAAAGTATACTAAAAAACATTAAAATTAAAAAACCTACAATACCTGTTATTAATAATGTAGATGTAAAATGTGAAAATGATAGTCAAAACATTAAAAAAGCATTAGTAAAACAAGTATATAAAACTGTAAGATGGAAAGAAATAATAGACTTTATACAATCAAAAAATATTTTTACCATGCTAGAAGTTGGACCAAATAATATTTTAACTAATTTAAATAAAAATAATGTTAATTTAATTTCTTTTAATACAAGTAATAAAAAATGTTTTTTTCATGCTTTTCAACAAATCAACTAAAACAATGAAAAATTTAAAAAAAACAGCTTTAGTAACAGGCGCAAATAAAGGTATTGGAAAAGCAATAGCTATAAAATTGATAGAACAAGGGATAAAAGTTATTGGCACATCTACTACTCAATATGGAGTTCAAGTAATAAATACATATTTAAAAAAAAACGGTTTTGGTTTAATTTTAGATTTAAAAGATACTCATTCTATTTCAGAAAAAATTAAAGAAATTTATAAAAAAGAATGTTCTATTGATATATTAATTAATAATGCTGGAGCAAAATCAGACAAACTATTAATTAATATGAGCAATGAAGCATGGGAAGATATAATAAAAATTAATTTAACATCTATATTTTACACTTCTAAAGCAGTTATTCGTTCAATGATCAAAAAAAAAGAAGGGCGTATAATCACAATTAGCTCTATTATTGGTTATACAGGAAATAAAGGCCAAATTAACTATAGTTCTGCAAAAGCAGGTCTTATTGGGTTTCATAAAACATTAGCATTAGAAGTTGCGTCAAAAGGAATCACTGTCAATATTATTGCCCCAGGACTTATTCAAACAGAATTTATTAAAGATTTAAATATATTTCAATATAAGAATTATTTATCTAAAATTCCAATGAAACGATTAGGTACAGTAGAAGAAATAGCAGATGCTGTTATATTTTTGTCTTCTAAAAAAGCCTCTTATATTACTGGTCAAACGTTGCATATCAATGGTGGTATGTACATGTAAATTTTATATTACGTAAAATAAAACATTTAAAAGTGAATAACATGAAAAACATTGAAAAGAAAATAAAGACCATTATTTCTAAAAAATTAGATATAAAAACAGATAATATTACTAAAAATTCTTCATTTTTAGAGGATCTTGGAGCGGATTCATTAGATGTTGTTGAATTAATTATGACTTTGGAAGAAGATTTTAGTATAGAAATATCTGATAATGAAGCAGAAAAAATTAAAACAGTACAAAACGCTGTGGATTTTATTAATAATAAACTAAAAAATTAAAATTATTAAATACCACTTAAAATGAATTTATATTAGATATCTAAAAAAAATAATGATAAAAAATAAATTTATTGTAATTGAAGGATTAGAAGGCGCAGGAAAAACCAATGCATGTCTTTATGTGCAGAAAACTTTAAAAAAAAATAATATTAAAAATGTTGTATTAGTTCGTCAACCAGGTAGCACACCTATCGCAGAAAAAATAAGAAAATTAATTAAAACATATTATACAGAAAAAATTACTAGAGAAACAGAATTACTATTAGTATATGCAGCAAGAATGCAGCTAGTTGAAACAATTATAAAACCTGCATTACAACGAGGAGATTGGGTTATTTCAGATCGTCACGACTTATCTTCTTTAGCTTATCAAGGTGGAGGTTTAGGTATTAGTGAACATATTATTAATCAGTTGAAAAATTTATTATTGAAAGATTTCACTCCTGATTTAACTTTATATTTAGACGTCAAACCTGAAACTGGTTTAAAAAGAATATTAAAAAGAAGTCCATTAGATAGAATAGAAAATCGGTCTTTAACATTTTTTAAAAAAACAAGAAAAAGCTATTTAAACAATATAAAATGTAATAAAAAAATTATTAAAATTGATGCTAATTTAGATATTAAAAACGTTACTCATAATATCAAAAAACAACTATTAAAATGGCTTCAAAAACAATTCATATGAAATACTACCCTTGGTTAGTGAACCCGTATAAAATAATTATCAAACAACATCAAACTAAAAAAACACATCATGCATTTTTAATAAAAACTATAAAAGGACTGGGAGTATGTGAATTAATTTTAAAAATTAGTAAATGGTTGTTATGCAATCAAAAAAATGGAATTAAATATTGTAAGAAATGTCATAGTTGCCAATTAATGCTATGTGGAAACCATCCAGACTGGCACCAATGTATTAAAAATAAAGATGATATAATTACCATTGACCATATTCGAAAAATCAATGAAAAAATATTTAAATATCCCAATCAAGGAAAAAATAAAATAATATTTTTATCCAATATTCAAAAAATGACAGAATCTGCAAAAAATGCATTGCTGAAAACATTAGAAGAACCACCAAAAAAAACTTGGTTTTTTTTAATAGATTATAATAATTTAAGAGTAAATTCTACACTACATAGTCGTTGTTTGATATATACATTGTTTCCTCCGCTAGAAAAAAAAAGTTTAAATTGGCTAAAAAATCAAAATTTATCAAATAAAATACTAAATTTAATTTCATTACGGATTAATCAAGGATCGCCAATATCTGCTAAAAAATTTATTAATAATGGTCTTTTAGAAGAAAGAAAAAATTTATTTTTATATTTTTTAAAATCTATTAAAAATCAAAATCTACTAAGAATGTTACCAATTTTATCTGTAAAGAATACTATATTAAAAATAGATTGGATCTGTTTATTGTTATTTGATGCTATACAATTATATTTTAATCAAAAAAAAAAATTAACTAATTTTGATCAATTTGAATTAATTCAATTTTTTTCTAGTAATTATCATTATTTGACTTTGCATCACAGTATTTATACATGGACTAAATGTAGATATAGGTTATTAAATGTACCTGGTATTAATAGCGAACTATTATTATTAGAACAATTACTTAAATGGGAAAAAATTTTAAGTTTTGTTATTTAATTTTAATTGTTGCATAATTTTTAAATGAAAAGAGATAAAATCATGTTTCTAATTGACTCTCATTGTCATCTTGACCAATTAAATTATGATTCATTACATGAAAATATAGAAGATATGTTAAAAAAATCAAATCAAAGTTATGTAAAAAAATTTTTAACAGTGTCTACTTCTATTAATAATTTTTATAACATAAAAAAATTATTTGATAAATATAATTCTATTTTTTATTCCTGCGGTGTACATCCTATATATTGTCAAAAAGAAATAAAAAATTTTAAGAAATTAGAGTCACTATCAATAGACAAACGTGTAATTGCCTTAGGTGAAACAGGATTAGATTATTATTACTCACATGAAACAAAAAAAATACAGCAATATTTTTTTCGAAAACATATACAAATTGCAATAAATTTAAAAAAACCTATCATAGTTCACACACGAAATGCTATAAACGACACAATAAAGATATTAAAAGAGGAACATGCAGAAAAATGTGGAGGTATTATACATTCATTTACTGAAAATTACACAACAGCATTTAAATTATTAGACTTAGGATTTTATATTTCTTTTTCCGGAATCATTACTTTTAAAAATTCAATTGAATTAAGAAATACGTTAAAAAAAATACCATTAAAAAATTTACTAATTGAAACAGATTCTCCATACTTATCACCGACTCCACATAGAGGAAAAGAAAATCAACCAGCTTATTTAATTGATATAGCAAAACATATTTGTTTAATAAAAGAAATACATTTAAAAAAATTTTCTGAAATTATAAAAAATAATTTTTATACATTATTTAGATTTTAAAATAAAATATATTATTTGATTAATTTTATATTTTATATATACTTAGGAGTTTTTAATATGTTTAAAAATGTATTTTCAAGCCTTCAAAAAATTGGCAAATCACTTATGTTACCTGTTTCAGTATTACCAATAGCAGGAATATTGCTCGGTATAGGATCGGCTCATTTTAGCTTATTACCAGATACTATTTCTGAAATTATGGCTCAAACAGGAGGGTCTGTTTTTTCAAATATGCCACTAATTTTTGCAATCGGGGTCGCTTTAGGTTTTAGTAACAACGATGGTGTAGCAGCATTAGCAGCAGTAGTAGCATATAGCATATTGATTAAAACATTATCTGTAATAGAACCTAATACTATATTACATACAAAAATCGATGTAACAAAAAGTAAAAATTTTTCTGACATAGGGATATTAGGTGGTATTATAGCAGGAGGAATTTCTGCGTATATGTTTAATAAATTCTATAAAATTCAATTACCTGAATATTTAGGATTTTTTGCAGGAAAAAGATTTGTTCCTATTATCTCGGGATTATTTGCAATATTTATAGGATTAGTATTGTCTTTAATTTGGCCGTCAATTGCTATAAAAATTCAAATATTTTCTCAATGGGCTGCTTATCAAAATCCAATTTTTGCTTTTTCTTTATATGGTTTAGTAGAAAGAGCTTTAGTTCCATTTGGTTTACATCATATATGGAATGTTCCATTTCAAATGCAAATTGGAGAGTATACTAATTCTATTGGACAAGTATTTCATGGTGATATTGCAAGATATATAGCTGGAGATAGAACTGCTGGAAACTTATCAGGAGGATTTATTTTCAAGATGTATGGTCTTCCAGGAGCAGCTTTAGCAATTTGGCATGCAGCAAAAAAAGAAAATAAAAAAAAAATAGGAAGTATTATGATTTCTGCTGCATTAACAGCTTTTTTAACTGGAATTACAGAACCGATTGAATTTTCATTTATATTAGTTGCTCCAATATTATATGTTATTCACGCTTTCTTGGCAGGGTTATCTTTTCCATTATGTATTTTTTTAAATATGCGAGCAGGAACAAGTTTTTCACACGGATTTATAGATTTTATAGTACTAAGCGGACATAGCAGTAAATTATTTCTTTTTCCTATCGTTGGCATTTTATATGGTGCTTTATATTATATTATATTTTATTTTTTAATAATTACATTTGACTTGCAAACCCCAGGAAGAGAGAATAAAAGCAACAATGCTATAACAAAAAATAATGATGAGATAGCACCTGATATTGTTTATGCCTTAGGAGGAAAAGAAAATATTAAAAATTTAGATGCTTGCATTACAAGGTTACGTATTACAGTATTAGAAGTGTCAAAAGTTAATAAAGTTGCTTTAAAAGATTTAGGAGCAGCAGGGGTGGTAATATCAGGGTTAGGAGTACAAGCGGTTTTCGGAACTAGATCTGAAAATATTAAGACAGCGATAGATGAATATATAAAAAATAAATAAAAAAATAGGGTGAGTAAAACGTAACTCGCCCAATAATTGACGTATTTTATAAAAACATTTAAATATAAATATTTTATTATGAATAATGACTTAATTTTCCAAAAAATCATAAAAAAAGAAATTTCATCAAATATTTTGTATCAAGATAATATAGTCACGGCTTTTGATGATATAAATCCAAAAGCTCCTATACATATATTAATTGTACCAAATTGTGTAATAAAAACAGCAAATGAAATAAATAAAAAAAATAAGAACATTATTGCACATATGTTTTATATTGCAGTTAAAATTGCTAAAAAGAGAAATATTAGTGAAGATGGATATAAAATTATTATTAATTGCAATAAAAATGGAGGGCAAGAAATTAATTATTTACATATGCATTTATTAGGTGGAACTAAGTTAAAAACATTATATTAAATATAATTCTTTTGAAAAGGTAATTATTTAAATAGTAATTGAATATTTGCATATATTATTTTATTTTCACCTATAGCTGTTTATTTTTTAAAAAAGAAGTTTTCTAAAAAATATATTAATTATAAATAATTATGAAAATTTTTAATAAAGTAGAACTTTCTACTAAAATGTACAGTATAAAATATATATTTTATATTGAAAAAAAATATATTTTACTTCTTATAAATCAGTAGAAAGTTCTAAACTTTACTTTTTATATAAAAATTTTTTCAAAAAATTTATTTAAAAAAATTACTTAACGTAAAATTAAAATTGGTAAACTAATCCAGCACCAATAATATTATCTGTAGAAATTTTATTTGTTTTAATAAAATCATTTTCTTTTAACAAATTAATTTTATAATTCATATATGTTGAAATATTTTTATTAAACTCATAACGAGTAGAAATGTTAATTTGTTTAGCTAGACCTAGTTCACTTTTTTTAGAACTATGCATATTATAACCTTTAGAATCTAGATAACTTAAAGAAGGACGAAATCCAGATTTAAAAGTATATTCCGCGATGGCTTCAATATTTTGCGTTTCATTTATATAACTACTGCCATGAATGTTATGAGGTGTTAAATTTCTTGCAGCACCATAAAAAGCAGCAACATATATATTATTAGCATCATATTTAAAACCTAGTCCATACGAATTAACAGATTCATTCATTAAACTTTTACCTGTTGAAGAATGAGTTCTTTTAGATGTAAAACAGGATCCGATAGCAGTTAATCCTGAATCACTTTCATATTTTAAAGACGCACCCCAACCTGAATTATTTTTTTGACTTGGATGTCTATTTTTAGTTGCATCTTGATATTGTAATGCAAAACTAATACCATCAATTAAACCAAAAAAATTATCATTTCTATAAGTTAACAAGCTTCCATTTCTACCTACCATATAATTATCATTATATGCAAAAACACTATTATTTATAATATATGGAGCACGATTAATCAAAGACTCGACGTCATGAATAACACCATAATTTCTACCATAATCTATGGATCCTAAATTGCCATATTTCAAACCAGCATATCCTAAACGTATAGTATTATTTTGTTGTTGATTCATTAATTCTTCAGGCATAAAAAAATCAGTTTTATATTCAATTTTTGCATAACTAGAAAGTTTATTAGTAATATTAACTTTCCCAGATAACCCTAAAACAGCATTAGTGTTATCTTCCTTGGATGTAATTTTAGTAGATAAAAAACTATTAGAAAATTCATGATTAGGGTTTATAATTCCATATAACTCTAACTTATTACCATTTTTGTTAAAAATTTCCGCGGCTTTAACTGCACTGCTAGTCGCAAATAATATCGGTATTAAAATTGATAAAGATTTTTTTTTGTTCATATTTTTTAAATTACCTTGTTAGTAAATATAAATTAAACAATTATAAAAATAATTTGATATAAAAATTTATTTAAAAACGAGAGCTTTTGACAGTACGAGGAAATGGTATTATGTCTCTTACATTAGATACTCCAGTAATATAAGAAATAAATCGTTCAAAACCCATACCAAAACCTGAATGTTGAACAGTTCCATAACGCCTCAGATCTCGATACCACCAATACTCTTCTTTTTTAAGACCTAACTCTAATAAACGTAAATCTAATATTTCAATACGTTCTTCACGTTGAGATCCACCTATTAATTCACCAATACCTGGTACTAAGAGATCCATTGCAGCAACAGTTTTTTTGTCATCGTTTAGCCTCATATAAAATGCTTTTAATTCTTTTGGATAATCAGTTATTATTACAGGTCTTTTAAAGTGTTTCTCAACAAGAAAACGTTCATGTTCAGAATTTAGATCAGTTCCTGGATAAATGATTTTATCAAATTTATTTTGAGAATTTATTAAAATATTTATAGCTTCAGTGTACTTTATACGTATAAAATCTAATGATAAGAACTGTTCAAGACGATTAATTATATCACTATCGATATAATTTTTAAGAAATTTAATATCTGTCATACAGTCTTTTAAAACATATTTACAAATATGCTTCAACATTTCTTCAGAGAATTTAGATATTTCATCTAAATTTAAAAAAGATGATTCAATTTCTAACATCCAAAATTCTGCTAAATGACGAACAGTATTTGAATTTTCAGCTCTAAAAGTGGGTCCAAAAGTATATACTTTAGACATGGAGCAAGCATATGCTTCTAAGTTAAGCTGTCCCGAAACAGTTAAAAAAGACTCTTTTCCAAAAAAGTCTTTTTTAAAATCAACGGAGCCATTATCTTTTTTAGGAATATTTTTCATATTTAATGTTGAAACATTAAACATTTCCCCAGCACCTTCAGTGTTTAAATTAGTAATAATAGGTGTCGGAATCCAATAATATCCTTTTTTATTTAAAAATTGATGTAATAATTGAAATACATAGTTTCGTATTCTTACTATGACCCCAATTAAATTTGTTCTACCGCGCAAGTGTGCTACTTCTCGTAAATATTCTAAACTATGTTTTTTAGAAGAAATTGGATAAGTATCTGGATTTTCTATCCATCCTAATACTTGAACTTCTGTGGCTTTGATTTCATATTCTTGTTTTCTACCGGGAGACAAAACAAGATTGCCTTTAATTAATATAGAGCATCCAATAGTCAAACGAATTATTTCTTTATCATAGTTATATAAAGTATTATTAGCAATAACTTGTATAGAATGAAAGCATGATCCATCATATACTGTAATAAAAGAAAACCCAGATTTTGAACTTCTACGACTCTTAACCCATCCACATATACTAATTGCATCATTTAACATAGTATCATTTTTATATATTTTTGATATTGATACTGTATTCATAATTTTTTCCTTTATACTTCATCTCTTAAATAATATTTTTAGAAACAAATTTAATCAAAATCATTAATATTATTTTATATTTTTTAAAGGCAAATCAAATGCTTTAAACAACGATTGCATAAACGATTTATCTAAACAAAACATTTTACCAGGACTATCAGATATTTTTGCTACAGGTTTCCCATTACATTTAACTAGCTTGATTACAATATTTAATGGTTTTACATGTGGAATATCACAAGTTAATTTTGTTCCAATACCAAATATAATATTAATTTTCTTATTAAATTTTTTATATAAAGTTATAATTTTTTTAAAATTTAAATTATCCGAAAATAATAAAGTCTTACTAGAAGGATCAATGCCTAAACTTTGATAATGGTTTAAAGCTTTTTTAGCCCATTGTATTGGATCGCCTGAATCATGTCTCATTCCTTGATAAGATTTAGATAAAAATAAATTAAAATCGCGTAAAAAAGAATCCATTGTAATGCAATCTGTTAAAGCAATTCCTAGATGTTTTTTATATTGACACAACCATATTTTTAAAGCTAACGATTGACTATATTTTAAATTAGAACTAATTTGCTGGTGTGCTTGAAACCATTCATGTGCTTGAGTGCCTACTGGAGATAATTTTAAAACACGAGAGATATGATAGTTACTGGATCCAACTAAAAAAGGAAATTGTTGCTTCAATCTTTTTACAATAGAATATTGTACATTATACGAAAATCTGCGTCTTGTCCCAAAATCAATAATTTTTAAACGAGATAAATCTAAATTTTTAGTATAGTTAAAAAATTTTTTTAATTTTAAGTTTAAATAATCTACCGCAATGTTTGGTGTTACTTCAGGATAATTATTTTTGTGAAAAATCTCACTAATTAAAGACAAAATAGGGACTTCCCATAAAATTACTTCTTTCCATAACCCAGCAATTCGAATGCGCAATTGACCATAATAATTATTTACTTTGACTTGAGTTATATTATATCGAAAATTTTTTAACCAATGTAAATATTCTTTTTTAAAGAATGGAAACGAATTCATATATAGATATTCTTCATGACTTAGAGATAAAGATTCCATCATATTAATTTGATCTAGTAAAGCATGTGAATAAGACCCTAGTATATTAGGACCTCTGCAAATAAATTCTGCAACAACATCAACATTTTTATAGAAAAAAAACACTGCTTGTTGCATATGAAGTTTATATGCGTCATTATCGAGTAATGTTTTTACTATTGGATAATTATATTTTTTCATAGTATATCTATTTTAGAGTACTTTTTTTGTATTATGTTAATTACTATATAATTTTTAATATTAAATTATTTATAAAATTCATATAAAAATATAGCATAAATAAGAAAGTTATCAATTTTGAAACATCTACTTATTATAGCTTAATAATAATGTAAAAATTTTAATGTTGATTAGAATTATAATAAAACAATTATATTTTTTAAAATTAAAAAAATATTTGAAAAATACATATTTTATGTAGCAATTAAAAAGGAATTATAATGTTTTACTATTTAATACGTAAACTTTTATTTTTAATAGATCCTGAAAAATCGCATACATTAATGTTAAAATGTCTCAACCTTAAACACATAAAAATATTAATAAATTTATTTTTAAAACCCATTCCATCAGTTCCGATTAAATGTATGGGATTAAAATTTCCTAATAAAGTTGGTTTGGCTGCTGGAATGGATAAAAATGGTGAATATATAGACTTTTTTTCTAAACTAGGCTTTGGTTTTATTGAATTAGGAACAGTTACTTTATTGCCTCAAACAGGAAACTTAAAACCAAGAATGTTTCGAATAATTCAATCAGAAGCAATTATTAATAATATGGGATTCAATAATCTTGGTATAGAAAATCTTATCTATAATATCAAAAAATCAACATTTAAAGGGATAATCGGAGTTAATATAGGAAAGAATAAAAATACTTCTATTAATAATGCAATCAACGACTATTTAATATGTATAGAAAAAATATATTGTTATACTCACTATATAACTATTAATATTTCTTCTCCCAATACAAAAAATCTAAGAAAGTTACAATATGGAGCATTATTTGAAAATTTACTAAAAAATATTAAAATAAAACAAGAGGAAATGCATAAAAAATATTCTAAATATGTACCAATAGCTATTAAAATTTCACCAGATTTATTAAAAAATGAAATAATTTATATTGCCAAACAGTTAATTAAATTTAATATAGATGCAGTTATCGCAACTAATACAACTACCAATCATTTTTCTATATATAAAAAAATAAAAGGTAAAAAAATTAAAGGAGGTCTCAGTGGCTTACCTTTACAAAAAAAAAGTAATGATGTAGTTTCAATATTACATCAACAACTTAAAAAAAAATTCCTATAATTGGAGTAGGTGGAATTAATTCTTTAAATGCAGCAAAAGAAAAAATAAATTTAGGAGCTGATTTAATACAAATATATTCTGGGCTTATATATCACGGCCCAAAATTTATTAGAAATATAATTAAAAAATTATAAAATATTTCATATTTATAAAAATTTTGATTTAAAAAATAAACAGTATTAATTATTTTAAATCAAATATTTAAAAAATATATTTTCGAAAATAATTTACATTATAAAACATAAAAAAGATTATGAACTATTTATATGCAAGCACAAATTTAGGATGTGAAAAATTATTAAAAAACGAACTTATTTTTTTAGGAGCAAAAAATTTACATATTATTAAAGGAGGTATTTATTATGAAGGTGAGGATTTACTATTATACCGAAGTTTAATATGGAGTCGAATTGCTTCTAAGATTTATATATGTATTAAAAAATTTATTATTAATAGTAATCATGATTTATATACTAATACTTATCAGATTGATTGGGATAAAATTTTATATTTCAACAATACATTTTTAGTAAAATTTAAAGGAAACAACGATATTATTAAAAATAGTTTATTTGGAGCGTTAACTATAAAAAATGCAATTTTAGATCAATTTTATGAAAAATATTCTATATATCCTAATATTAATCTTATTAATCCTGATATTAGTGTTCAAGCATTATTAACTAACAACAGAATAAATATTATGTTAAATTTATCTGGTAATTCTTTAAGTCAAAGAGGTTACCGAAAATTTTCAAATATTACATCATTAAAAGAAAACTTAAGCGCAGCAATTGTATTAAGTTCCGCATGGAAAAAAAATATTCCTTTAATAGACCCTATGTGTGGTTCTGGGACTTTTTTAATTGAAGCAGCTATGATTTACTCTAACAGAGCGCCAGGATTAAAAAGAAATAAGTGGGGTTTTCAATTTTGGAAAGGATATAACAATTTTTTATGGAATGAAGTTCTTAATGAAGCAAATAAAAAATTTGAAATGAGCATAAAAAAATGTCATAAAAATTTATTTATTGGATTTGATTATAATCAAAAAATTATAGAACAAGCAAAAGAAAATGCATTTAATGCAAACGTATTAGAAATTATTCAATTTTCAAAATCTAATTTAAATAACATTACCAACCCATACAAAAATAAAGAAATGGGAGTATTATTAAGTAATCCACCGTATGAAGAAAAAGAAAATACTGAAAGCGAGCTAGTAGCATTATATATTCAAATTAGTTTTATGTTTGAAAAACATTTTAAAAATTGGAAACTATCAATATTTACTGCATCAGAATTTTTGTCAAGTTTTTTACAAATACAAGCTTATGAAACATTTTCTTTTAAAAGTGGTTCATTAAACTGCTTTTTAAAAAATTATAAAATATTGTCAGAAAGACTAAATCATAAAAACAAAGAATATGAAAACAGATTAAAAAAGAATATTAAAAAATTAAAAAAATGGAATGACTGGAAAAAAATAGACTGTTTTCGCATATATGATCAAGATATACCAAGTTATAAAATTGTTGTAGATATGTACAAAAATTGGTTAGTAATTCAAGAATATCAAGCTCCAAAAGAAATAAACATACATGATTCTTATAAAAGATTATGTCATGCAATTTATTATACAAAAGAAATATTATCTATTCCAATTAATAATATAGTATTTAAAACAAGAAAAAAACAAAAAAAAAAATTACAATATCAAAAACTTTTTAATAGCAAAAAATTTTTTATAATCCAAGAATATCATGCAAAACTATTAGTAAATTTATTTGATTATGTAGATACTGGATTATTTTTAGAGCATCGACGTGTAAGAAAGCTTATAAGTACAATGTCATACGGTAAAGATTTTTTAAATTTATTTGCATATACCGGTAGTGCAACTGTTTTTGCCGGATTAGGAGGTGCCAAAAGTACAACTACTATCGATATATCTAATACATATATACAATGGTCTATGAGAAACATGTCAATTAACAATATCATTGGAATACAACATTCTTTTATTCAATCAAACTGTTTGGAATGGATTAGATCAACTTATCAAAAATTTGATTTAATATTTATTAATCCACCAACTTTCTCAAATTCAAAAAAAATGAAACAAGTTTTTGAATTGAAAAAAGATTATCTTGACTTATTAAATATTTTAAAAAAAAATTTACGAGAAAATGGCTATATTATTTTTTCAAGTTCTACAAACAATTTTAAATTAAATTTTGATAAAATCCATCAAATGAAACTATATGTGAAAAATATTACTCATTTAGTGCAATCAAAAGATTTTTTAAATAAAAAATATTACTCCTGGCTAATACAACATATACAATGAATTTTAAATGAGAAAACTATGAATTTCATTAGCATAAAAGATGCTTCTTTATCATTTAGCAATTTAGAAATACTAAAAAATACTTCTTTTTATTTAAATAAAAATGAACGTGTTTGTTTAACTGGAAAAAATGGAGCGGGAAAGTCAACTTTATTAAAAGTCATTAATAAAAAACAAGATTTAGATTCGGGTTTTGTTATCTATAGAAAAAATATTAAAATATCATATTTATCTCAAAAAAATTTAGATCATTTTAATATTTCAATTTTCGAATTTATTAAAAAAAAATTTAAAAAAATTAATCCTTATGAGATTCTAAAAATAGAAAAAATCATTGAAATATTAGATCTTAAAAAAAATACTTTACTTTCAGAATTATCTGGTGGATCATTAAGAAAAATTGCATTAGGCGCTGCATTAGTACATGAACCTGATATATTACTATTGGATGAACCCACTAATCACCTGGATATCAATACAGTAAGATGGTTAGAAAATTTTTTAAAAAAATTTTCTGGAAGTATTGTATTTATATCACATGATAGATTTTTTATTGACAATATATGCACAAGAATCGTTAATCTTGATCGAGGGAAACTCACATCATTTCCAGGGGATTATAAAAAATTTGTTATATTAAAAAATAAAAATTATGAAATCGAAAAAATTCAAAAAAAGTTGTTTGATCAAAAATTAGAAAAAGAAGAAATTTGGATTAAACAGGGAATTAAAGCACGAAGCACAAGAAATGAAGGTAGAGTCAAGAATTTAGAAAAGTTAAGGAAAGAAAATGAAAATTATAAAAAAATAGAAAAATTTGAAAATATTTTAATTAATGAAATCAAAGATTATTCGGGAAAAATAATGTTTGATTTAAAAAATATAAATTTTTGCATAGAAAACAGAAATATTATTCAAAATTTTTCTTCAACAATACGATATGGTGATAAAATAGGATTCATTGGAAATAGTGGTTCCGGTAAGAGTACTATGATAAAAATACTGATAGGAGAAAATAAAGTTCAAACAGGATATTTTTATGCAAATAAAAAGCTAAAAATCGGATATTTTGATCAAAATCGAACAATATTAAATCCTAAAAAATCTATTTTAGATAATATTAATGAAGGACAAAATAAAATAGTAATCAATGGGAAAGAACAATATTTAATAGGATACTTAAAAAAATTTTTGTTTCAACCATATGAATTACAACGATTAGTAAAAACTTTATCCGGCGGAGAATGCAATAGATTGCTTTTAGCTAAATTATTTTTAAAAAAAAATAACATATTAATTCTTGATGAACCTACAAATGATTTAGATTTAGATACATTAAAATTATTAGAGAAAATTATTATTCAATATTCTGGAACTGTTTTGATAGTAAGTCATGATAGAAAATTTATTCAAAATACAGTCAATAAATATTGGATATTCAAAGGAGATGGATTTATCACTAAACACTTAGGTATATATAATGACTTAATAGATAAACAAATCAAAAAAGATAAAAGTAAAAAAAATATACATATATTAAATAAAAAATTAAAATCACCAAGTAAAAATAAGCTAAAAAATGAAACAGAAAAAATATTAAATCAAATCGAAAAAATAGAAAAAAATATTAAAATTCTACAAAATAAAATAAATCAACCTGAATTTTTTAAGAAAAATTTTATCAATCAATTACCTGTATTAAAAGAGTTAAATTTAGAAGAAAAAAAATTAGAAAAAAAAATAACATATTGGGAAAATTTAGAAAAAAATATAAATAATTTAAATAATTAATTTAAAATTAAATATTATTTATCTTAATGAAATATTATATCTTTTCATACAGTTAAAAGAGCAACAATTTCTAAAATTGATTTCACAGTTATGACATTGAATAAATAATAGATGACATAAATTAAAAGCACAATTTACATAATTATCTGAAGGCTTATTGCATTGCTTACAAAGAGATAAAACATCTTCTGATATCTTTTCACTCATTCGATTATCAAATACAAAGTTTTTTCCTTTAAATAAAATAGGTAATCTATTTTTTTTCGCTTGGTTCACATACCCAATAATTCCACCTTTTATATGATAAACGTTCTTAAAACCATTAAAGATCATCCAAGATGTCGCTTTTTCACAGCGAATTCCACCTGTACAATACATTACTATATTTTTATCTTTAGCATAACTCATAGTTTTTATTACATTTTTTAACTGTTCTCGAAAAGTGTTGCTTTTAATTTCTATAGCATTAGGAAATCGACCTATTTTGTATTCGTAAGAATTTCTCATATCAATAAATATGATTTCTTTATTTTTCAGCATTAAATTAACTTTTTCTGCATTAATATATATTCCAACATTTTTAAATTTAAATAAAGGATCCTGAATGCCATCATTTACAATCTTTTTTTTAACCTTTACAGAAAAAACCCAAAATGCATATACATTATTCAAATGAAATGTTTTGTTAATATGTAAATTATTTAGTTCTGGATCAAATTGATATAAAAACTTTTTAAAATTCGAATACATATAAATAGGGATACTAATTTGAGCATTTATTCCTTCATAAGCGATATACACTCTACCTAATATTTGATATTTCAGAAAATTTTTATAAATTTGATCTCTATAACTTTTGGGATCTTGAACATAAAAATATTTGTAAAATGAAAGAATCAAACGCGGTTCTTTTTTCAAAAAAATATCATTTCTTAATGCTTTTTTAGAACTATAATTATGTAAAATTGACATAATAAACCTATACTATTTAGAAATAAATCCTATATTTTTTCACGAGACGAATTATTTTTATTTAAAAAATTATTAAAAATTTTTATTTGAGAAGATAACTTAGAATATATTTGATTTAAATTTTTTAATTTTTCCTGTTCTTTTATTATAATATTTCGAGGGGCATGACGTAAAAAATCTTTATTTAATATTTTTTCTTTTACAGATACAATTTTTAATGTGATATTTTTTATTTCTTTATTTAATCTTTTCAATTCAATTTTTTTATCTATTATATTAAATATAGGAATTAAAATTTCTACGCCATCAATAATTTTTTTAATAGATAATACAGGTTCTTTATATTTTTTAGAAACAACTTCAATTTTATCTAAATGAACTATATTTTTTAATAACAAAAAGTTTTCTTGAATAATTTTTTCTTGATCAAAAGAAACATTTTTCAGAAATAATGATAATAATGTTTTTGTGGAAATGTTCATCTCGGCTCTAATATTTCTTAGAGAAATTATTATTTTTTTTATCCAACTCATATCTGATAAAATTTTTTCATTGAAAAATAAATGATTATATTTTGGGAACGGTTGAAGCATAATTGTTTTTTCTTTAATATTTTTAATTTTTTTAATACGCTGCCAAATAGTTTCAGTAATAAAAGGTATAATGGGATGTAGCAATTTCAAAAGTTGCTCTAAAATATCAACTAAAATATTTTTAGTGTAATATACATCCTGAGATGAACCAAATTTTATAATTAGTTTAACAAATTCTAAATACCAATCACAAAAAGTATTCCAAGTAAAATCATATAAAATATTTGCTGAAACATCAAATCGATAACTATCTAATGAATTTCTATATAATTTTACTACTTTGTTAAATTCTATTAAAATCCATTTATTTATAAAAAGCATGTTATCATTTATTTTAAATGAAAAAAAATGATGATTTTTTGTATTTATTAAAACAAATCGACTAGCATTCCAAAGTTTATTACAAAAGTTTCGATAGCCTTTCAATCTGCTCATATCCCATTTTATATCACGTGTATTAGAAGCTAAAGCGCAAAATGTAAAACGTAATGCATCTGTACCTGTCGGACTAATTCCATTAGGAAATTGCTTTATAGTACGTTCTTTAATTTTACGGGATAACTGTGGTCGTAATAAATTATTTGTTCTTTTTTTAATTAAGTTATTCAAAGTAATACCGTCTATCATATCTAATGGGTCAATAACATTTCCTTTTGATTTCGACATTTTTTGACCTTCTTCATCACGTATTAAACCTGTAATATAAACATTTTTAAAAGGTATCTGAGATATACCAAAATTATCTTTAACAAGATACATAGTCAACATAATCATTCTAGCAATCCAGAAAAAAATAATATCAAAACCACTGACTAAAACATCAGTTGAATGAAAAATTTTTAAAAATTTTGTTTTTTTAGGCCAACCTAATGTAGAAAAAGTCCATAATCCAGATGAAAACCAGGTATCTAAAACATCTTCATCTTGAGTTAATTTTATATCATTTGATATATTGTAATTTTTTCTTATTTCACTCTCATTGTGTCCAACATATATGTTTTTTTTGCAATCATACCAAACTGGAATACGGTGACCCCACCATAATTGACGTGAAATACACCAGTCTTCAATATTATTCATCCAAGATAAATACATAGTTTCATATTGTGGTGGGATAAAATTAATTTTTTTTTCTTTGACCACAGAAATAGCTAAATTAGCTAATTTTGATGTTTTCAAATACCATTGATTAGTTAACATAGGTTGAATAATTACGCCGCTTCTATCACTATGAGGTGTCAGAATATCACATTCTTCAACTTTTTCTAGCAGCCCTATTTTTTCTATTTCCTTAATCACTTTGATTCTCGCGGAAATAATATCTAAATTTTGAAATTTACTTGGAACTAATGAACTATGTATATCAGATATTTGACCTTTATAATTGTAAATATCAAAATTTTTTTTAATCTTACCATCAAATGTAAAAATATTAATCATTGGTAACTGATGACGTAATCCTACTTTATAATCATTAAAATCGTGTGCGGGTGTAATTTTGACACAACCTGTTCCTTTTGTTAAATCTGCATATTTATCTGCAACAATAGGTATGATTCTATTTACTAACGGGCATATAACAAATTGACCAATAAACTGGTTATAGTTTTCATCTTTGGGATTAACAGCTAAAGCTGTATCTCCTAGCAATGTTTCAGGTCTAGTTGTGGAAACTGTTAAATATTTAATCTGATGATTATTTTTTTTTTGATTAAAAAAAATAGGATATCGAATAAACCATTTTTTACTTTTTATTAAACGATGCTCTACTTCTAAATCAGAAATAACTGTTTCTAATTTTGAATCCCAATGTACTAATCTTTTTTTTTGGTATATTAAATTATCCTTATAAAAAATAATGAAAGCTTCTTTAACAGCATGGCAAATATCGGGATCTAAAGTAAATTTTTCGCGATCCCAATCAACAGAATTTCCTAAACGTCGCATTTGTTTTGTAACAATTACATTATATTTATTTTTCCATGACCATATTTTTTCAACAAAATCATTCCTATGATAATCCTTTTTATTTTTATTTTCTGTAAGATATATATGACGCTCTACTAATACTTGTGTTGCTATTCCAGCATGATCTGTTCCGACTTGCCATAATGTATTTTTTCCTTGCATTCTATGATAACGAATCAGTATATCCATAATAGTTTGTTGAAATGCATGCCCCATATGCAAATTTCCAGTAATATTAGGAGGTGGCATCATAATACAAAATGATGGCTTAGTTAAATCGTTACTAGGTTTAAAATATCCATTTTTTTCCCAAAAATCATATAAAGATTCTTCAATATCTTGAGGATTATAAGTTTTTTCCATTGTATTTAATTATTATCTATTAAAAAGTAATATGTTTAATTGAATGTAAAACATTTTGAAATTATTTAACATTCATTCAAGTTTGATATGTTTAACAAAAACTGAGATAAAAGCTCGACAGGACGACCTGTAGATCCTTTATTCATACCAGATTCCCAAGCAGTGCCAGCAATATCTAGATGTGCCCAATAATATTTTTTTGTAAATTGAGACAAAAAAAATGCTGCTGTTATTGCTCCAGCTCCTTGATTCCCAACATTAGAAAAATGGGCTATATTAGATTTTATGTCTTGCGCGTATTCATCAAACAAAGGTAATTGCCAAACTTTATCATCTGTTTGTTGAGCAGCTTTTTTTAAATCATTAGTTAAAATTTCATTATTAGAGAATAAACCAGTAACATAATGTCCTAATGCTGTAACGCAAGCCCCAGTTAAAGTGGCAACGTCAATTACTATATTAGGTGAAAAACGTTCCACGTATTTAAATACATCACATAAAACTAAACGTCCTTCAGCATCTGTATTTAAAACTTCTACTGTTTTTCCAGACATAGTATTTAGAACATCTCCAGGTCTAAATGAACTTCCTCCTGGCATATTTTCACAACCAGCTAAAACTCCAATAACATTTAAAGGTAAATTCAACTCAGCAGCTGTAATCAGCGCCCCATAAACAGCAGCTGCACCACACATATCATACTTCATTTCATGCATATTTTGGGAAGGTTTGATAGAAATACCTCCAGAATCAAATGTTAATCCTTTTCCTATTAATACAATAACTTTTTTATTAAAAGTATTTTTTTTAGAATATTTAATCACGGACATATATGGCTTGTTTTTTGAACCATTTCCTACCGCTAAATAAGCATGCATACCTAAAATTTTCATCTTCTCAGAATCAATTGTTGTAACTTCAATATTGTCTTTATATGTATGAGATAATTTTTTTGCTTCCAGGGATAAATATAGTGGATTACAAATATTAGGAGGTAAATTACTTATTTTTTTTGCAGCGGTTAATCCTAAGCTAATAGCTTTAGCGTGTTTTAAAGCAGTTTGAGCTGATAAAAGTAAATTTTTATCTTTTATATTAAATGTAATAGATTTTAAGTAAATTTCCTTTTTAAAAAACGTGGTTATTTTAAAAATTTTTTTATGAATATCACTGATTATTTTCCGAATAAACCAATATGTCTGATTCTTACAAAAATATAGTTCATTTAAAGAAAAAAAAACATGTTGAATAGAGCTTTTATTTAAAACCGGGATAGCATTTTTAATAATCTTAGTTAAAAAACATAATTTAAAATTATTTTTTTCTCCACAACCTACTAATAGTATTCTCTTGGAGATAATATTTGGTACATTATATAGCAACAAATTTGTTCCTATTTCGCCATTAATATCTCCTTGATGAATTAGTTTGCTAATATAATCATTGCTATATTTATTTAAAATATCAGCAGAACTTGTTAATTCTAAAGATTTAAAAATACCAACAACTATACAATCTGTTTGTACTACATTTAAATCGAAGTTTTCTAAAAAAAAATTCATAATATATCTCTATAATTTTGTTTTTTATAGTTTATAATGTATAAAACAGTTAAAAATAATTTAATCCAAAAAATAATAAAATATTATATACTATAATAGTATGAAAATATTCAATCATTTAACATTTTTTATTAGTGTGATTTATATAGATATTTATAAACCCATTTAAATATAATTTTAAGAGAATTTAAATTATGAATTATCTTTACCAACGTGATTTTTTAAGATTATTAGACTTTTCTAATATTGAATTAGAAAAAATTATTATGTTATCTGAAAAACTAAAAAAAATAAAAAAAAATAATCAAGAAATTCAGTTATTGAAAAAAAAAAATATTGCCTTAATTTTTGAAAAAGAATCAACTCGTACAAGATGTTCATTTGAAATTGCTGCATTTGATCAAGGTGCACATGTTACCTATCTTGGACCGGGAAGTACTCATCTTGGTATAAAAGAATCTATTGAAGATACAGCGAGAGTTCTTAGTCGCTTATATGATGGAATTGAATATCGAGGTCATAGTCATAAAGTAATAGAAACTTTAGCAAGATACTCTAATGTCCCTGTATGGAATGGGTTAACTGAAAAATTTCATCCTACACAAATCATAGCAGATTTATTAACAATAAAAGAAATTTTTCCAAAAAAACAATTTTTTGAAATAAAATGCGCATATGTTGGTGATTCACATAATAATATAGCAAATAGCTTGCTAGAAGCTTCAGCTATTTTAGGGATAGAACTACGTTTAGTTTCTCCTAAAAAATGTTGGCCTGAAAAAAATATTTTAAATATATGTCAAGAAAAAGCAAAAAAAAATAAAAACAAAATAATATGTACTGAAAACATAAAAGAAGGTGTGAAAAATGTAGATTTTATTTATACAGATGTTTGGGTTTCTATGGGAGAGCCAGAAAAAATATGGAAAGAAAGAATAGCACTATTAAAAAAATACCAAGTTAATAAAAATATGTTAGATATGACTGATAATTCTTCAGTAAAAGTATTACATTGTCTCCCTGCACTGCATGATAAAAAAAATGCTATAGTTGAATCGATGTTAAAAGAGCATAATTTACAAGACGGAGTAGAAATTACAGATAGTATTTTTCAAAAAAATCAAAATATTATTTTCGAACAAGCAGAAAATAGATTGCATACTATAAAAGCTATTCTCATATCTAGTCTTGTTAAAAATATTACATTTTAATATAAAATATATAGTTTATAAAAAATTATTTGTTACTGTTTCTCATCTTTGTATAAAAATAACAATAACTACTTTTTCTTTCTCTACAATTAAGGAATTTAGAAGTTGAGAAACTCTCTATATAAAAAAAATATAATTTCAATAAATGATCTTAAACGTGATGAACTAGAATTAGTTTTAAAAAAATCTTCTATTTTAAAAAAAAAACCTGAACCCAGTTTACTAAAAAATAAAATTATTGCTAGTTGCTTTTTTGAAGCATCTACTCGTACACGCTTATCTTTTGAAACAGCAATTTTCCGATTAGGTGCTTCAACAATAGGTTTTTCTGATGACAGCAATATATCTTTAGGAAAAAAAGGAGAATCATTAGCAGATACTATCTCAGTAATTAGTTCGTATGTAGATGCCATTATTATTCGACATCCTCAGGAGGGATCAGCTCGTTTAGCTACTGAATTTTCTAATAATATACCAATATTTAACGCTGGAGACGGAGCAAATCAACATCCTACACAAACACTCTTAGATCTATTTACTATTCAAGAAACTCAATATCGACTTGATGATTTAAATATTGCGATGGTAGGTGATTTAAAATACGGAAGAACTGTGCATTCTTTAACACAAGCATTAGCTAAGTATAATAAAAATAAATTTTTTTTTATTTCTCCTGATGCATTAACAATGCCAAATTATATTAACGATATGCTTTTAGAAAAAGAAATTAGTTGGACAAGGTGTCAAAATATAGAGGAAGTTATTTCTGAAATTGATATTCTTTACATGACACGCGTCCAGAAAGAAAGACTTGAATCTACAGAATATGCAAATGCTAAATCAAAGTTTATATTAAATACTAAGATTTTAAAAAATGCACGTAGTAATTTAAAAATATTACACCCTCTACCTCGTGTAGATGAGATCGATTATGATGTTGATCATACACCTTATGCTTGGTATTTTAAACAAGCAGCAAATGGTATTTATGCGCGTCAAGCAATATTATCGTTAGTATTAATAGAAAATCATTTTTAATAAAACAATATGCAAATAAATAAACTACAAGTAGAAGCTATAAAATGTGGTAGCGTAATCGATCACATTCCATCTCAAATAGGCTTTAAACTATTATCTTTATTTAGATTTACAGAAACAGAAAAACGCATTACTATTGGTTTAAACTTGCCTTCTCAAAAATTAGGAAGAAAAGATATTATTAAAATTGAAAATACTTTTTTAAGTGCCGATCAAATCAATCAATTAGCTATTTATGCTCCATGTGCTACAGTTAACTATATTGATCAATACAACTTAGTAGGGAAAATATTTCCAAAATTACCTAAAAAAATAGATCGTATTTTAATTTGTCCAAATAGTAATTGTATTACTCATGATAATCTTATTAATTCTAGTTTTATTTTTGTTAAGAAATTAGACAAAAATATGAATTTGAAATGTAAATACTGTGAAAAAGAATTCTCTAAAAATATAGTTTTATCATAGATAAATTTAATTAAACAATGGTGTAATATGAATATTATCAACACAAAAAATGCTCCCCAACCAATTGGTCCATATTCGCAGGCTATACAATTCGACAATTTTTTAATTATATCCGGTCAAATACCTATTGATGTAAAATCCGGAGTTATACCAGAAAGCATTGATAAACAAACATATGTAACATTAAGAAACATAAAACATATTCTTGAAAAATCTAAATATCAAGTAAAAAATATCGTCAAAATAACAATTTTTACTACTGATTTAAATAAAATTCAGACAATTAATAAGATATATGAAAATTTTTTTTTAAAAAATAAATCTTCTTTCCCCTCAAGATCTTGTATCGAAGTGAAAGCATTACCAAAAAATGTCAAGATCGAAATAGAAGCTATGGCATATAGATGAAAAATAACAATTAATTTTTCTAATTATTTATCAATCTTCAATATGCCGCGAAGCGGCATAAAAAATTAAATATTTTTACGACGGAATGAAGATAATCTGATTTCTTTTTTAGCAGAATGAGATTTAGTTGAACGATTTTCATCAAATCTACGATTAGCATTTAAATCTTTATTCAAAATAGATCGATTATATGATTTATTTTGATGATATTTAAAATTTCGAAGCAATTTTATATTTATTGGCTTATTTAAAATTCTGGTTTTCATTAAGTTCTGTAATAATTCTTTAGATAAACCTAAGGGTAATTCAACAATAGAATATGAAGAAAATAATTTTATATTACCAATATTACGACTATTTATATTGCTTTCATTAGCAATAGCTCCAACTATATGACGCACTTCAATTCCATCATTACGACCAATTTCGATACGATATAAATCCACATTCTTCATCTCTTTTCGATCACGACGATACCGATTATTTCTATTTTCTTCTTGTCTATAATTATTTTTGTATAAATTTTCTTTAGTAGGACGTTTTAATAGATCTTTTTTAATAATTAAAGGACGGCCTCCTTGAGCCATTTTTAATAAAGCTGCTGCGAGAGTTTTAATATCTAGATCATCAGAACAATACAACTTATCTAATAAAGACACATACTCATTTAAATCTTTGCTTTCAAGTTGTTGTTGCACTTTTTTTGAAAATTGTTGAAGACGTTTTTCGCATAATAATTCAATTCTTGGTAATTGCACTTCTGGAATAGATTGATTAATTGTTCGTTCAATATTACGCAGCAATCTACGCTCACGATTTTCAACAAATAATAGTGCTCGTCCTGCTCGTCCTGCTCGTCCTGTACGTCCAATACGATGAACATAAGATTCGGAGTCCATAGGAATATCATAATTAATAACAAAACTAATTCGATCAACATCTAAACCACGAGCTGCAACATCTGTTGCAATTAAAATATCTAATCTACCATTTTTTAAGCGTTCTAAAGTTTGCTCTCGTAATGCTTGATTCATATCTCCATTTAACGCTGCACTATTATATCCATGTCGCTCTAAAGCCTCAGAAACTTCTAAGGTAGCATTTTTTGTTTTGACAAAAATAATTGTAGCTGAAAATTCTTCTACTTCTAAAAAACGAATTAAGGCATCTGTTTTTTTACCATATACCATCCAATAACTTTGTTTAATATCAGGGCGTGTTGTTATGTTAGATTTAATTCTTATTTCCTTAGGGTCTTTCATGAATCTTTTAGAAATACGTCGTATCACTTCTGGCATAGTTGCTGAGAATAAAGCAGTTTGATGTTCTTTTGGTATTTTCGACATAATTGTTTCTACATCTTCTATAAAACCCATTCTTAACATTTCGTCTGCTTCATCTAAAACTAAGCTATGTAAATTAGAAAGATTAAGAGTTCCTCTTTTTAAATGATCTAGTAATCTACCTGGAGTTCCTACAACAATTTGTGGGCCTTGTTTTAATGCCCGTAATTGCAATTCGTATCGTTGACCTCCGTATAAAGGTAATACATTTACTCCTACTATATATTTAGAAAAAATAGAAAAAGCTTCAGCAACTTGTACAGCAAGCTCTCTTGTAGGAGCTAAAACTAAAATTTGTGGTGCTTTTAAATTGATTTTTAAATTATGTAATAATGGCAATGAAAAAGCAGCTGTTTTTCCGCTCCCAGTTTGCGCCATACCTAATACATCTTTACCTTGCAAAAGCAAAGGAATACAAGCTGCTTGAATAGGAGATGGTTTAACATATCCCATTTCATTTAAAGATTGAATAATAAAAGGATTTAAACCAAGAAAAGAAAATTTTTTTTCAGTATGAGTCATGCAATAGATATGCCTTTTAAGTTACATTGGCCAGTCTACATAGCTCATGATGAAAATATATATATATTATTTATTTTCATTGAAAAGTGTCAACCGGCTACAATTAAATAATCTAATAAATACAATACAAAATAAATAACATTTATTGCTAATGATTAATAAAGATATAACATTAGCAACTAATTAGTAATTTTAAAAACAAAGTATCTATTTATTAGGAAAGAAAATCAACTAAAACGAATAAAAACATTATTAATTACATATTATATTTCAAATATAGTTTTTTAAAAAATATAAATTTATGCTCTATCAAAACAAAATTTTTTCTTTTAAAAATTTTAAAATAATGTATTTTAAATTAATTATATCAGATAAAAATATTATTTATAGATTTATTAGATATAATAGAATCTTTTACTTCTTTAATGCTTAACCTTAAACGTCCTTGCCTATCAATTTCTAATACCTTTACAGGTATAATTTGATCTAATTTTAAATGATCTGAAACTTTTTCTACTCTTTTATTAGAAATTTGTGAAATATGTACTAATCCTTCTTTTCCAAAACCTATTGTAATGAACGCTCCAAAATCAACAATACGAGTTACTTTTCCAGAATAAATACGCCCAACTTCAATTTCGGCTGTAATCTCTTCAATTCTGCGAATAGCATGCTTTGCTTTTTCTCCAATTGTAGCAGATATTTTTACCGTTCCATCATCTTCAATTTCAATTATAGTTCCTGTTTCCTCTGTTAACATTCTAATTACAGATCCTCCTTTTCCTATGACATCTTTAATTTTTTCGGGATTAATTTTGATTGTATGAATTCTTGGTGCAAATTCAGAAATTTCTTTTCTAGGTTTACTTAGTGCTTGCTGCATAACATTTAAAATATGCAGTCTAGCAGATTTAGCTTTACTTAAAGCAATATGCATAATTTCATTAGTTATTCCTTCTATTTTTATATCCATTTGCAAAGCTGTAATGCCTTCTTTAGTTCCAGAAACTTTAAAATCCATATCTCCTAAATGATCTTCATCACCTAAAATATCTGAAAGTAATACATAATTATCACCTTCTTTTACCAAGCCCATAGATATTCCAGCTACAGCAGATTTTATTGGAACTCCAGCATCCATTAAAGCTAGTGATGCACCGCAAACAGAAGCCATAGAAGATGAACCATTTGATTCAGTTATTTCAGATACTATTCTAATAGTATATGGAAATTCATCAATGTTCGGCATGACTGCTAATAGACTTCTTTTAGCTAAACGACCGTGTCCAATTTCTCTTCTTTTGGGCGATCCTACTATACCTATTTCCCCTACAGAATAAGGTGGAAAATTGTAATGAAACAAAAAATTATCTGTTTTATCACCTAATAACTCATCTAAATTTTGTGCATCTCGAGATGTTCCTAAAGTAACAGAAACTAAAGATTGTGTTTCACCACGAGTAAACAAAGCAGAACCATGTGTACGAGGTAAAATACCTGTTCTAACATCTAATGCTCGGATCATATCCTTTTCTCGACCATCAATACGATATTCATTATTTAAAATACGTTTTCTTACGACATTTTTTTCAATTTTCTGAAAAATTTCATCAATTTCACTTATATCTATATTTAAGTTTTCATTAAAAAGTAATTTTACTATGTTATCTTTAAGAAAATTTAATTTTTCATGTCTTTCTTGTTTATTAAAGATTAAATAAGCATTACTTATATCTTTTCCAACTAAAGTTATAAGTTTAGATTCTAATACAGTATTGATTTCAGGATAAGATATAGCCCAAGGTAACTTTCTAGCTTCATTTGATAAAGAACGAATATTATTAATAACTACTTGTTGTTGTTGATGACCAAAAATAATTGCTCCAAGTACTTTTTCTTCGCTTAATATTTTTGATTCTGCTTCTACCATTAAAACAGCGTTTTGAGTTCCTGATATAACTAAATCTAAAGAACTAGATTTCATGTCTTCAGTTGTTGGGTTTAATATATATTGATTATCAATTAAACCGACTCTAGCAGCTCCTACTGGACCGTAAAATGGAATTCCAGATAAACTGAGGGCTGCTGAAGCACCAATAATAGAAATTATATCAGGATTGATTTGTGGATTAACTGATACTACTGTAGCAATGATTTGGATTTCATTAAAAAATCCTTTAGGAAATAAAGGTCGAATTGGTCTATCAATTAATCGAGCAGTTAATATTTCACTTTCACTAGGACGACCTTCTCTTCTAAAAAAACCTCCAGGTATCCGACCAACAGCATATGTTCTTTCTTGATAATTGACTGTAAGAGGGAAAAATTTTTGCCCAGGATGAACTGTTTTATCCCCAACAACAGTAACAAAAACAGCGGTATCATCCATACTTGCCATTACAGCAGATGTTGCTTGTCGAGCCATTATCCCTGTTTCTAATGTAATTATATGTTGACCATATTGGAATTTTCGTACAATGGGATTCAGCAAAATAATATCCTTAATATAAAATTAATTTTCTGTTAATTATAAATTAATTCACTTGAAAAAAGCATTCATATATTTTATAAAAATTATCTACAAATTATAAATTAAATATTTATTTTTAATAAATAAATTTATTTTATTAGTTAGTTAATAAAAAATTTTAATGAGATTGTAAAAAAAAGGGCTAATTCAAGCCCTTTATGAAAAATTTTCGTCTAATAAACGAATCAAAAAATTAAAATACTTTCATAATATGATAATATACAAAATTTCTTACCGTCTTAAATTTAAATTTTCAATTAATTTACTATAATTAGACATATTTTTTTTCTTTAAATAATTTAATAGCTTACGACGTTTTGAAACCATATTTAACAAGCCTCTTCGACTAGAATGATCTTTTTTATGTTGAGAAAAATGTAATTGTAAATGATTAATTTGATGTGTTAATAATGCAATTTGAACTTCAGTTTTTCCGCTGTCTTTATTATTTTTTCCGTATTTTAAAATATTTTCTTTTATATTTACTGTATTAATAGACATGTTATACCTCATTGTATTTTAAATTATATTAAACTAATATTTCAGTAAAATTATTTAAAAATAATATCATGCTACTCTTCAGTTGAATAGAAAATAACTTAATTAGTAGATAGAGAGATCAATCGGTGCGGAATTAATTTTGCTTCAATATAAATTTTTCCTAATCCAATAAAAACTTGTTCTTCTTGTTCTAAAACTCGCACTAAACTATTTTTTATATTAGATTTAAAATCAATCTGTTGTCCTAATTTAAAATTGTAAGATTGTTTTTGGGATAAATATACTTTGGGTAAAAAACTAATAGGAGTATCAATAGGCATTAATAAATTATCTAATGTATTTATATTTTCTTTATGTAACAATTCCGTTAAATCAGGTATTGTAACTAATTGAGTACAGGAAAATAACCCTATTGCTGTACGACGCAATGAAACAACATGTGCTCCACAACCTAATTTTTCACCTAAATCATCAATAAGCGTTCTAATATATGTTCCTTTAGAACAATGTACGTTTAATTCAATTAAATTATTTTTTTTCTCAACAAGACTTAATTTATATATTTGAACTTGCCTTGTATTACGTATAACATTTAATCCCTGTCTCGCATATTTATATAATGGAATGCCATTATACTTAATTGCTGAATACATTGAAGGTATTTGATTTATTGCGCCAGTTAATTCTTTTAAAGCATTATTTAGTTCGAGATTTGTAAAGGAAATTATTCTTTTTTTTGTAATAATTCCATCAGAATCAAATGTAGATGTTTTTTCGCCTAATTTCGCAATAACATTATATCGCTTATCAATATCATTTAAATAATAAGCAAATTTTGTGCTCTCTCCAAAACAAACTGGTAATATTCCTGAAGCTAATGGATCTAAAGTACCGATATAACCTGCTTTTTTAGCATTAAAAATATTTTTTACTTGCTGTAAAGCATTATTAGAGGATATTCCTATAGGTTTATCAATTAATAAAAAACCATTAATATTACGTTTTTTACAAAAAAACATTGAACTATGCCTTGTTAGATAATATTTTTTTTTGTGTTAATTGATTTAATAATAAAGAAATTCTATTACCTTTTAAAAAAGAATTATCATGATAAAAAACAATGTTTGGTATAATTCTTAATTTTAATTTTTTACATAATAATTTACGAATATAACCAGATGCTTTATTTAACAAAACTAATAATTTCTTTATACTCAAGTTGTTATTTATTTCTAAGCAACTAACGAATACTTGAGCATATGATAAATCTTTAGACACAATAACTTCAGATATCGTAATAATAGTTTTAAAGCGCGGATCTCTAAGAAAATACTGTATAATAATTGCAATTTTTTTTTGTAATTCTTGAGATATTTTAGAGGATCGACTAAATGATTTTTCCATATTTTATTACCAATATTTTATATATATTAAAAAATATAAATTTATTTTTAAATATTAATTTATAAAGTTCTTTTCACCTCTTTTAATTCAAATACTTCGATATTATCTCTAACTTTTATATCATTAAAATTTTTTACCCCGATTCCACATTCCATTCCATTTCGTACTTCACTAACATCTTCTTTAAAACGACGTAAAGACTCTAAATCACCTTCATAAATCACTATATGATCTCTAAGTATACGGATTGGATTATTTTTTTTAATAATACCATCAATTACCATACATCCTGCAATCAGTCCAAATTTAGGCGATTTAAATATATTTCGTACTTCTGCTAAACCGATAATATTTTGTTTATATTCAGGAGATAATAATCCTGTCATAGCAGATTGCACTTCATCAATCAAATCATAAATAACAGAGTAATAACGCAGATCTAAATGTTCCATTTCAATAATCTTTTTTGCAGAAACATCTGCCCTAACATTAAAACCTAAAATAATAGCATTTGATGCTAATGCTAGTGCAGCATCTGTTTCTGTAATTCCGCCGATGCCTGATCCTATGATATTGATTTTTACCTCATTAGTAGATAATTTCAACAAGGCTCCGGAGATAGCTTCTAAAGAACCTTGAACATCAGATTTAATAATAACTTTTAACTCTGAAAAATCAGATTTTTTAATATTATCAAACATATTTTCTAGATTTGATCTATTTTGATTTGCTAATTTTAATTCACGAGATTTATTTTGACGATAACATGCAACTTCTTTAGCTTTCTTTTCATCACGCACTACAGTAACTTGATCACCAGCAAAAGGAACTTTAGATAAACCTAAAATTTCTACAGGAATAGAAGGTCCTGCATTTTTTAATATTTTTCCATTCTCATTGCGTAATGATTTAATACGTCCATATTCTAAACCACATAATATTACATCTCCTTTCTTTAAGTTTCCTTTTTGAACTAATACAGTGGCTATTGGTCCTCGTCCTTTGTCTAGATAAGATTCTATTACAACACCTTCTGCCATACCCGTAGATATTGCTTTTAATTCTAGCATTTCTGATTGTAATAAAATTGTATTCAATAATGTATCTATACCCTTTCCAGTTTTTGCAGATATAGAAACAAACATATTTTCACCGCCCCATTCTTCTGAAACAATGTTGTACTTCGTTAAATCATTTTTAATCTGGTTGATATCAGAGCCTATTTTATCTATTTTATTAATAGCAACAATAATTGGAACATTAGCTTCTTTTGCATGCTGAATAGCTTCAATAGTTTGTGGTTTTACTCCATCATCAGCAGCCACTACTAATATAACAATATCAGTTAATTTAACTCCACGAGCACGCATTCCAGTAAAAGCAGAATGTCCTGGTGTATCTAAAAAAGTAATCGATCCTGATTCTGTTTTAACATGATAAGCACCAATATTTTGAGTAATTCCACCTGCTTCATTACATGCTATTTTGGTAGAACGAATATAATCTAGCAATGATGTTTTTCCATGATCTACATGTCCCATTATAGTAACTACTGGAGATCTTATAATGGATTTAGAATTACCTAAATCACGATCTTGCATAATTAATTCTTCTAATTTATTTTCTTTATGCAAAATAACTTTATGACCCATTTCTTCTGCAATTAGCTGCGCAGTATCTTGATCAAGTGTTTGATTAATCGTTCCTATAATACCCATGTTCATCATATTTTTAATAACTTCAGAACTTTTTACCGCCATTTTATTAGCTAGGTCAAAAACTGTAATAGTACCATTAATAATTACGTCTCTATTAATAAAAGATTCAGGTTTTTTAAACACTTGTTGTAATAAAATAGACTTATTTTTTTGTTTAACATTTTTTTTATTTTTATAAATTCGATGATCTTCTTTTTTATTTTTTATATTAATATTTTGTTTATTATTTTTCTTTTGACGATAATTTCTTAAGTTTCGATTGTAATTCTTTTTATTTTTTTCAACTTCATTATTACTTTCGTTATTTTCTATATTACGAGCGTTGAAAAATGTAGTTAAATGATAATCTTTTTTTTCATCATAAAATTTTTTATGTACACCACTTTCTTTTATTATTTTTTTTGCATTTAATGAATGTTTATTTGAATCTAGATGTTTTTTTAAAATTTTATTTTTTTCATTTTTTTGAAGATCAAGAGAATTATTTAATCGATTTGATTTATTTGAAAAATCTTTATCAGATTTATGTTTTAATGAAAGATTAATATTATTTTTAAAATTGTGTTCTTTCATAATTTTTTTTGAAAAATTTTTTTCTTTATTTTGAAAAAATTTTTTATCTCTTAATAAATTTTGAACTTCTGGTGTAACATTTGTTGTATATGTTCTTTTTTTTCTAACTTCTACTTGTACAGATTTATTTTTTCCTCCAGCTAAAGAAACGTTTAAAGTACTACGAGTTTTTCTTTGCAAAATAAAAGTATTTTCAGAAATATTTTCTTTTTTTCTTAGATGTTTTAACAAAAATGTCTTCTCTGAAGCATTAATAAAATCATTTTCATTTTTAGAAATTCCAATTTCAGAAAAATTTTTTATTAATTCTTTTACTGATATTTTGATTTCATTGGATAATATTTTCAAACTCATATCAATCATACTATTTTCCTATTATTAGACTTTATTATCAAACCAACAGATATTACGAGCAGTCATAATTAACATACCGGCTTCTTTAGCATTTAAATTTTCGATATCAACTAGATCATCTATTCCCTGATCAGCTAATTGTTCTAAAGTAAATATATTTTTCTCGGCTAGTTTTAAAGCTAGAATTTCACTCATACCTTGTATATCCAAAAGTCTTTTTTCTGTTTGTTTTTTATGAATCGTATTTTTTTGATCTAATTTAATTAGATTTAATCCATTTTTTGCGCATTCTCGAACTAATCTCACTTCTTCTTCGGTCAAATGATTAATTGAAGATAATTCATCAATTGGTATATAAGCTAATTCTTCAAGTGAAGAAAAGCCTTCTTTAACTAAAACTGAAATAATTTTTTCAGAAACATTTAAATATTTTTTAAAAATATTAAATGCAGCAAATGCCTCTTCTTTATGTTTAATACTCAAATCTTCTGTTGTCATTACATTTATTTCCCACCCGCTAATTTGAGAAGCTAAACGAACATTCTGACCGTTCCTACCAATAGCTTGAGCTAAATTATTAGCATCTACAGCAATATCCATTGTATGACGATCTTCATCAACTATAATAGATTTGACGTCTGCAGGAGCCATTGCGTTAATAACAAATTGAGCTGGATTATCATTCCATAGAATAATGTCAATACGTTCTCCGCATAATTCACTAGATACTGCTTGTACTCGAGCACCTCTCATTCCTACACATGCGCCTACTGGGTCAATGCGCTTATCATTAGTTTTTACTGCAATTTTAGCACGAGAGCCAGGATCACGTGCGGCTGCTTTAATTTCAATAATTTCCTCACCAATTTCAGGTACTTCTATACGAAATAATTCTATAAGCATTTCAGTTTTTGAACGACTGATGAATAATTGAGTACCGCGAGCTTCAGGATATACTCCATACAAAATACCACGAATACGATCTCCAGGTCGAAAATTTTCTCTAGGTAGCATGCCTTCTTTCAAAATAATAGCTTCAGCATTATTTCCTAAATCTAATGTAAGATTATCTCTATTGATTTTTTTTACGACACCGATAACAATCTGTCCAATATATTTTCGAAATTGATCAACTAACATTGCGCGTTCTGCTTCACGTACTTTTTGAACAATAACTTGTTTAGCAGTTTGTGTTGTAATTCGGTCAAAATCAACAGAATCAATTTTATCTTCTATATAATCATTAAGATTAACTTTATCACCTTCAAAACAAGCTGCTGCTAAAGTAATTTCTTTTGTTGGATGATTTACAATATCTACCACCATCCATCTCCTAAAAGTACTAAAATTACCAGTTTTACGATTAATACTAACTCGCACATCAATTTCTTGTTCATGTTTTTTCTTTGTAGCTGTTGCTAATGCAACCTCTAAAGCTTCAAAAATTTTTTCACGTGGTAATGATTTTTCATTAGAAACAGCTTCTACAACAGCTAATATTTCTTTATTCATTTTAATAAACCTCTGAATAAATATTTTTAAATATTCTAATAAAAAACCCCGAAAATTCGGGGTTTTAGGTAATACCACCCTGTTTTAATATAATATTTTATTAATATTTAATATGAAATATTTTGATCTTTTGAAAAATAATACCGAGGATGGGACTTGAACCCATACGCCTTAAGGCACTACCCCCTCAAGATAGCGTGTCTACCAATTTCACCACCTCGGTTCTCATATACAATATTTATTATAATAATTTAAAACATTTTAACACTCATAATTGAAAACTAATTAGGTATTTCAGTGTTTAATATCTTATCTTTTTTTAAAGATAATGTGCTTTTTTTTAAGGTGTTATCGTAATTTTCAAATAAATTTGAATTTATTTTTTTATCATTAATATTACATAAAATAAGACTAATTATTAAAAATAAAAAAGCACATAATCCAATAATATTGGTAATAAAATTATTACCTCGGAAACTATTAATAAATTTAATATTAGTAGATATATTTGAATGTATAATATTACTTACATTTTTCCCTGGTTGTAGCAAAATTAAAAAATTTAAAAAAATAGAAATAAAGATTAAAAAGACTAAAAAAAATAAATACATAAAAAAATAGTTTCCTTTTTGTATATAATTTAAATAATAGCTAATTACTACTTTATTAAAAAAATTTTATCAAAATTTATAAATATTTTCTAATTTTTATACTAAAAACAATATTTTACATATTTTTTAAATTAATTTAATTATATTTGAAATATTATGAGCAATTTTTTTTATCTTACTATAATCTTTATCTTCTAACATAATTCTAACACAAGGCTCAGTGCCAGACTGACGTATAAAAATACGACCAGTATTTCCTAAAATATTTTTTGATTCCTCAAGAATAGATTGAAATTTTATATTTTTTTGAAAATTCTCCTCTTTTTTAAAAGAGAAATTTAATAATATTTGAGGGAATAATGTTACTTGATTAGATAAACAATATAAAGATGTGTTGTTTTCAATCATACTTGATAATACTTGTAAACTAGCTATAATTCCATCACCAGTAGAATGTTTATCTAATAAAATAACATGTCCTGATTGTTCAGCTCCAAGTATCCAATTTTTTTCTTTGATTTTTTTATATATATAACGGTCTCCTATTTTTGTAGCACAAAATGGTATTCCAATTTTTTTTAAACCTAAAACTACACCCATATTAGTCATTAAAGTACCTACAACTCCACCAATCAACTGATTATTTTTTAAATATTGCTTCGCAATTATATAAATAATTTGATCTCCATTTATTATGTTTCCTAAATGATCTATCATGATAACACGATCTCCATCACCATCAAATGCTAATCCAATATCAGCTTTATGTGAAATAACTAGTTTTTTTAGCTTATCAACATTAGTAGATCCTGATTTTTTATTTATATTAATGCCATTAGGACAAATAGAAAAAGTGATAACATTTGCCCCTAAATCTTGAAAAATTTGAGGTGCTATATTATAAGTTGATCCATTAGCACAATCTAATACAATGGTAAATTTAGATAAATTCATGTATTTAGGGAAAGTATTTTTACAAAAGTTAATATATTTTTTTGCAGCATCATCAATTTTTTTAGGAAATCCAAAATTTTTTACATAAGAGCGATCATAAGAAAGATTATTTAATTTTTTTTCAATTAAAATTTCAATATCTCTAGTAATTTTAATTCCATTTTTAAAAAATATTTTTATTCCGTTATCATCAAAAGAATTATGAGAAGCTGAAATAATAATACCTGCTGAAATATTTAAAGATTTTGTTAAATATGCAATTGCAGATGTAGGTATGCAACCAGCTGATAGAGTAGAAATTCCTTTTGATAAAATGCCAAATTCTAAAGAATACTGTAACATGCGCCCTGAAATACGTGTATCTCGCCCAATAAGAATTTTTTTTTATCCTCACCTAAAATAGTTCCAATAACTTGTCCTAAGTTTAACATAAAATTCGGAGTAATTGGTATTTCACCTACTTTTCCACGTATTCCATCTGTCTTAAAATATTTAAAATTTTTCATATTTATTTATCTCTATTAAACTATTTATCAAATAAAAAATTATAAAATATTTAATATTTTTATAAAAAATTACATTTTTTTAAAAACAAGATGAAGTTATAATCATGTATATCACTTCATCTTATTTCAATAGTTATTGAAATATAACATTAACTAATTCAGTTATGACATATTAGATAGCTTAATATGTACTGAATATTTCATGCAATAATATTATTTGAATTCAACTATCACGTTAATAATATATTTCAATTTTTATTTATTTTCAGTCCAGTCTTTTGGCTGTCTAACCTCTCTTCTTGCCATTAAATCATCGATTTGAAAGGAATCAATAGTTTCGTATTTTATTAACGCATCTTTCATAGAATGTAAAATATCAATATTTTCATTTAAAATATTTTTAGCTCGATTATAATTTACTTCTATTAATAATTTCACTTCTTCATCGATAATTCTGGCAGTTTCATCAGACATATGTTTTGCTTTTGCTACTGTGCGACCCAAAAAAACTTCTCCTTCTTCTTCTGCATATAAAAGAGGACCTAATTTATCTGAAAAACCCCACTGAGTTACCATATTTCTTGCTAAATTTGTAGCTACTTTAATATCATTAAAAGCACCAGTAGACACTTTTTTAGAACCATAAATAATTTCTTCTGCCAAGCGACCGCCGTATAAAGTTGATATTTGACTTTCTAATTTTTGCCTACTAATACTAAATGTGTCTGATTCTGGTAAAAAAAAAGTAACACCTAGTGCTTGACCTCTAGGAATAATTGTAACTTTATGAGCGGGATCATGATCTGGAACTAATTTTCCAACAATAACATGACCAGCTTCATGATATGCAGTAGATTCTTTTTGAAAATCACTCATTACCATTGATTTGCGTTCAGATCCCATCATAATTTTATCTTTTGCTTTTTCAAATTCAGCCATAGAAACAACACGATTATTTAAACGAGCTGAAAATAGTGCCGCTTCATTCACTAAATTAGCTAAATCTGCCCCTGAAAAACCTGGCGTTCCACGAGCAATAATTATTGGATCAACATCTTTAGATAAAGGAACTTTACGCATATGAATCTTTAAAATTTGTTCTCTTCCACGTATATCTGGAAGTGCAACGATGACTTGACGATCAAATCGACCTGGACGCAATAAAGCTGGATCTAAAACATCAGGTCTATTAGTAGCAGCTATTAAAATTACACCTTCGTTTCCATCAAAACCATCCATTTCTACTAACATTTGATTAAGTGTTTGCTCTCTTTCATCATGCCCACCACCTAAGCCGGCTCCTCTTTGACGACCTACTGCATCAATTTCATCAATAAATATGATACATGGAGCATTTTTTCTAGAATGTTCAAACATATCTCTCACTCTAGATGCCCCTACTCCAACAAACATTTCAACAAAATCTGAACCAGATATAGTAAAAAAAGGAACTTTTGCTTCTCCTGCAACTGCTTTTGCAAGTAATGTTTTTCCAGTGCCAGGTGGTCCAACCATAAGAACACCTTTAGGTATTTTCCCTCCTAATTTTTGAAATCGACTAGGTTCTTTTAAATATTCAACTAATTCACTGACTTCTTCTTTAGCTTCATCGCATCCTGCAACATCATCAAAAGTAATTTTAATTTCATCTTCTGATAGCATTCTAGCCTTGCTTTTACCAAAAGACATGGCTCCTTTTCCGCCTCCCATTTGCATTTGACGCATAAAAAAAATCCAAACACCAATAAGCAATAACATGGGAAACCATGAAATAAATATGGAAAATAAAATACTTGGTTCTTCCGGAACCTCTCCAATAACTTTAACATTTTTTGTTATTAGATTGTCTAACAACTTAGGATCATTCATTGGAATATAAGTGGTATATTTATTACTATCTTTTTTAGTAACGCTAATAATCCTGCCATTAATATATACTTCACGAATCTGATCTTGGTTAACTTCTGATAAAAAAGTAGAATAATCAATCCTATGATTATTAGAATCACTAGCATTAAAGTTTTGAAAAACAGACATTAAAATTACTGTAATTACTAACCAAAATATCAGGTTTTTAACCATGTCACTCAAGGGAACAACCTCTCATTACATCTATTTAAAAAACATCATAGATTTAAAATTTTATTAATAAAATAATATTTTTATCTAGTAGCTAGAATAAATATTTCTCGCGATCTTGGCCGAGAACTTTTTGGTTTACAAATTTTAACTTTTGAAAATAACATTTTAATTTCTTCGAAAAATTCATTTAAACCTTCTCCTTGAAAAGATTTTACTAGGAAAACGCCATGTTTTGATAACAAATATTTAGATATTTTCAGAGCTATTTTACACATTTCTATGATACGAGGCATATCAATAGACCAGCAACCTGTAATATTAGGTGCCATATCAGACATAACTATATTAAAAGTATGGTTAGATATATTTTTTAATATAGAATTTAATGTATGTGTATTACAAAAATCTCCTTGAAAAAATTTTACTCCTCTTATTTTTTTCATAGGCAATATATCACATGCTATGACAGATCCTTTTTTTCCAACCTTATTAATTGCATATTGCGACCAGCCTCCTGGAGCTGAACCTAAATCAATAATATTCATTCCAAGTTGAAATAATTTGTTATCCTTATCTATTTCTTTTAATTTAAACCAAGATCTAGATCGAATTTTATTTTCCTTTGCTTTTTTAACGTATAAATCTTGAAAATGTTCTGATAACCAACGCTTAGAACTATTTGATTTATTATTAGTAATCATATTTTTAAATTCTTTCGTAACATTGATAATCAATTAAATTGTTTTAATTTAAATAAATGACGTTTAAATATAATCTATTTTTAAAATTTTATATTTAACACTACCAGAAGGCGTTAATATAGTCGCAATGTTATTAATTTTTTTACCAATTAAACCTCTTGACATTGGTGAATTAATTGAAATTAAATTTTTTTTAAAATCAGATTCATCATCGCCAACAATTTGATAAGTGAATATTTCATTATTTTTTATATTTAAAATAGTTACTGTAGATCCAAATACAACTCTGCCATCGTTAGGTATTTTCGTAATATCTATAATTTGACAATTAGATAATTTCAATTCTATTTCTTTAATTCGTCCTTCGCAAAAACTCTGCTCTTCACGAGCTGAATGATATTCAGCATTCTCTTTTAAATCACCATGTTCCCTAGCTTTTGCTATATCGATAATAATACGAGGACGTTTTTTATTTTTTAGTTGTTCAAGTTCTTGACGAAGTTTTTTAGCACCTTTAATAGTCATTGGGATTAAATTAACCATCTAACATACCTCATTTTTTTTCTTCAAGAATATAAAAATATTCATTTAAAAACACTAAAAAATTTTATTTTATTTTTTAAAATAAAATATATTTTAAAAAAGATTGAATTTTAATTAAATATTTTTAAAAAATTAAATTATTCATATATTTTAATAAAGAAAATTAGTAATATTAATTTATCGTTGATAAAATCTAATAAAGTAAAAATTAAAAATTTTAATATTACTTGTTGAATACTAGATAATATTTAAATTATTTCCTATTAAGTTATTATAGGTTAAAATTCATGATTTTTTTAAAATATACATCTTTTTAATAAAAAATATTATCTATCAAATAGATGTATCTATCTTAATGTAAAAAATAAAATTTATCAAAAATTTCAATTTCTCGAGGAAAAGCTATTTATTAATCTATCATGAAGTAATTCATACAAAAATTTTAAAATATATTTAGACATACAACATTTTTAAATTTTTATATTCCAACAAAATTAAATTAAAGTATATTTAAAATGAATAATGAAAAAATAATATCTATATTAAATAAAAAATTAAATTTAGAAAAAATATATGCTACAGGAGATAATAATCACATTAAAATAATTGCAGTAGGAGATATATTCAAAGGTATTAGTCAAGTAAAAAGACAACAAATAATTTACGCGCCTTTAATTAGCATGATTACAGAAAAAAAAATCCATGCTTTGTCTATTACAACATATACAACAGAAGAGTGGAAAAAAAAACAAAAAAATCTTAGTTAAATATTTTAAAATTAATAGAGATTTAATAATGAATGAACAAACTATATATAGAAGGTGATAAAAAATTAAACGGTCATGTTTTAATTTCTGGTGCTAAAAATGCTGCTCTACCTATCTTATTTATGACAATATTAGCAAAAGAAAAAATTGAAATAAATAACGTTCCACAAGTTACAGATATTAAAATAGCAATAAAACTACTTAAATATTTAGGAGCGAAAATAAAAAGCAAAAATAAAATTTTGTATATTGATACAAGTAGTATTAATGTTTATTACCCACCATATCATCTAACAAAAAAAATAAGAGCATCTATTTGGATGTTAAGTCCTCTTTTGATACGTTTCGGTAAAGCTAAGATATTTTTTCCAGGAGGATGCGATATAGGTTGTAGGCCTATCGATCTTCATTTAAAAGGATTGATAGCATTAGGGGTGAAAATTGTAAAAAAAGATAATTATATCATTGCATTTGCTCAAAAACCTCTTAAAGGAAAGAATATTTATATAGAAAAAATTAGTGTTGGAGCAACTATTACCATTATGAGCGCTGCAACGTTAGCAGAGGGTTTAACAATTATAGAAAATGCTGCTCAAGAACCTGAAATTATTGATGTTGCAAAATTTTTAAATACTTTAGGTGCTAATATTACTGGAGCAGGAAGTGATAAAATATATATCGTAGGTATTTCTAATTTACATGGAGGATATCATAAAGTCATACCAGATAGAATTGAAACAGGAACTTTTTTGATAGCCGCTGCAATTTCTAAAGGATTTATTATATGTAGTAAAACTGAACCAAAATATTTAACCAATGTGCTAACAAAACTATCTGAAAGTGGTGCCAATATAAAAATTGGAAAGGATTGGATTAAATTAGATATGAAAGAAAAAAGACCAAGAGCAGTAAATATTTCAACATCTCCGTATCCGGGCTTTCCAACTGATATGCAACCACAATTTACTTTATTGAATAGCATTTCTCAAGGAAAAAGTATTATTATTGAAAACATATTTGAAAATCGTTTCGCCTATATACACGAGTTAATTCGAATGGGTGCTAAAATAAAAATTAAAAAAAATCATGTCGTTTGTAAAGGCGTTTCACAATTATCTTCTAATCATCTTTTTTCTAACGATTTAAGAGGTTCAGCTACATTAATTTTAGCAGGTTGTGTTGCAAAAGGAATTACAGTAGTAAATAATATTCATCATGTTAAAAGAGGATATGAGTCGTTTATAAAAAAATTAAATAAATTAGGTGCTAATATTAAACATATATAATAATATTTTAATTTCCTGAATTATAAAAGGAATTATTAATATTTTATTAATTAAAAACAAATAGAAAAATAATTGGAGTATTACATGTATGCAGTTTTTTTAAGTGGTGGAAAACAATATCGAGTTAAAAAAAATCAAGTGATTCATATAGAAAAATTAAATTGTCTAACTGGATCAACAGTAGAATTTGAAAATATTTTAATGATTTCAAACAAAAATAAAATAGAAATAGGAAATCCTTTTTTAAATGGCGTCAAAGTGAAGGCATTTGTCGAAAATCATGGGAGATCTAAAAAGATTAAAGTAATAAAATTCAATCGTCGTAAACATTATAAAAAACAGCAAGGACATCGTCAACATTTTACTAGTGTAAAAATTATAGATATTAACCATATAGAGAAATAAAATGGCACATAAAAAAGCTGGTGGTTCCACGAGGAACGGAAGAGATTCTCATGCTCAACGATTAGGTGTAAAACATTTTGGTGGCGAATTAGTATCTGCAGGAAGTATTATTGTAAGGCAAAGAGGGACTAAATTTCACCCTGGAAAAAATACAGGTTGTGGAAAAGATCATACTATTTTTGCCATTGTTAAAGGAAAAATAGAATTTAAAAAAAAAGGAGTAAAAAAAAGAACATATATTAATATTATTAACTGATAAAAATTGCTGTTTTACAACACCCCTTTTCTGAGGGGGGTCTTATTTTTTATAAAAAATATTTGTTAAAATTATAATTTTTCAAAAACAAGGGATTTATATGAAATTCATCGACCAAACTGTTATAGAAGTCATTGGAGGGAACGGAGGAAATGGATGTGTTCATTTCAGACGAGAAAAATATATTCCTAAAGGAGGTCCAGATGGTGGAGATGGCGGAGATGGTGGTAATGTTTGGATAAAATCAAACAATAACTTAAATACTCTTATAGATTTTAGATTTAAAAAAAAATTCCAAGCAGAACACGGCACAAATGGATTAAAAAGAAACTGCTCTGGAAAAAAAGGAAATGATATTACTATATATGTCCCGGTTGGAACTAAGATCATTAACTATCAAACACGTGAAATAATATATGATTTAATTAAAGATAGACAAAAAATACTTATTGCAAAAGGAGGCTGGCATGGGTTAGGTAATTTTAGATTTAAATCTTCAATTAATAGGACACCACAACAAAGAACGCTAGGACTAATAGGAGAAAAAAGACATATACAATTAGAATTATTATTAATAGCAGATGTAGGCACATTAGGAATGCCAAACGCTGGAAAATCAACTTTAGTAAAAAATATATCTGGTGCTAAAACAAAAATTTCAGATTATCCATTCACTACACTAAATCCAATTTTAGGTAGTGTTAAAATTAACAATGAAAAATTTATAATAGCAGATATTCCAGGTATAATTCAAGGTGCATCTAAAGGAAAAGGATTAGGAATCCATTTCTTAAAACACTTAGAAAGATGCAAAATATTACTTCATATCGTTGATTTGCTTCCTTTAGACTATTCTGATCCAATAGAAAATATTAAATACGTATTATATGAATTAAAACAGTATAGTACGAAATTATATAACAAACCAAGACTCTTAATTTTTAATAAAATTGATTTGATGAAAACCTCACAAATTAATACGTTTGTAAAAAGAATAAAAAACGATTTAAACATAAAAGAACCATATTATTTTATTTCTTCTTTACAAAAAACAGGAATAAAAAAATTATGTTCCGATATTCTAGATTATTTAAAAAAATAAAATTTATTTAATTTTTAGTTTTTTACAAAAAAAAGCGTAAAATTATGAAAAAAGTAATAAAAGAACTCGGTTTATTACAAAAAACCAAGTTCTTTAAAATAAGTGTTATTATTTAATTTTAACGTTTAGAAAATTGTATTCTTTTTCTAGATTTACGAAAACCTACTTTTTTACGCTCTACTTGTCGTGAATCACGTGTAACAAATCCAGACTTTCTCAATTCACTACGTAATAATGGATTATAATTCATTAAAGCACGAGTAATACCTTGTCTAATTGCACCAGCTTGTCCAGAAATTCCTCCACCTTTTACTGTAATATAAAAATCAAAATTGTTTATCATCTCTATTAATTCTAAAGGTTGACGAACAATCATACAGGAAGTTTCTCGGCCAAAATAATTATTTAATAAACGTTTATTTACAACTATTTTCCCTGTTCCCGGCCTTAAAAATACTCTAGCAGAAGAACTTTTTCGACGTCCAGTTCCATAATTTTGAATTTTCATCATGTATTTTAGTATCACTCTATTAAATATTTAAAAATTGAGGACATTGTGCTATATGATTATGTTTTTCATCGGAAAAAACTTTTAATTTTTTTAGCATCAATCGCCCTAAAGGTCCTTTCGGAAGCATTCCTTTCACTGCTATTGTAATAATTTTTTCAGGATTTTTTGACATAACTTCTTCAAATGTAAGTTTTTTTATTCCACCAATATAACCTGTATGATGATAATACAGTTTTTTACTTTTCTTTTTTCCTGTAACTAATACTTTAGAAGCATTTAAAACTATAATATAGTCTCCAACATCAAGATGTGGCGTATATTGAGCTTTATGCTTGCCTCTAAGACGCAAGGATAAAGCACTGGCGAGCCTTCCAAGTACTTTATTAGTAGCATCAACATAAAACCAATCTCTCTTGATGTTTTTTTCTTTAATTGAAAAAGTTTTCATTAAATAACTCACTTATAAAAAATAATATATCTAAAAATACTGTTATTAAAATTAACAAGGTACAGTAAGTATATTATCATCTATCATGCCTATTGAAATATTTTTAAAAAAATATTTAATATTCTTTTTAAAAAACAACACATTTTTTAGATAAAAAAATAGTATATTATATGTTTGATTATTATTTTTATATCAAAAAAATAATAATAATTCAGTAAAAATATTTTATTTTAATTTTAATATAAAACATATTAGATATTTTAATAGGTAAAAATAGGTAAAATACGTTATGTTGTCTAAAAATGATTTATTAAATTTTCGTCATAAAATTAACAATATTGATAAAAAAATAGTTATATTACTTGAAAAAAGAAAAAAATTAGTATTAGACATTGCTAAGTCTAAAATACAAAATAATCAACCGATACGCGATATAAATCGCGAAAAAAATTTATTATCTAATTTAGCTAATTTAGGAAGAAAAAAAAATTTAAATACTAATTACATAAAACGTTTATTTACGTTAATTATTGAAGAATCTGTACTTACTCAAAAAACCTTATTAGAAGAATTTAAAAATCAAAAAAATGAAAATAAAACTGTTATTTCTTTTCTTGGTTCCGAAGGATCTTATTCACATCTTGCTGCATCTAAATATGGAAAACATAATATAAAAAAAATTATTAGAAGAAAATGCTCAAATTTTGAAGAAGTTATTCAATCAGTAAAAAATAATGAATCACATTATGCTATCTTACCAATAGAAAATAGTTGCTCTGGTCCTATCAATGAAATATTTAACATTTTAAAAAATATAAATTTATTTATTGTGGGAGAAATTTATGTTGATATAAATCATTGTTTATTAGCAATAGAAAAAATTGAACTTAATACTATTAAAAAAATATACAGTCATTCCCAACCATTTAAACAATGTAGTAATTTTATTAACCAATTTCCAAATTGGAAGATTGAATATACTAATAGTACAACTGACGCAATGAAAAAAATTATTCAAGGCAATGAAAAAACTAATGCTGTTTTAGGAAGTGAAATAGGAAGTAAAATTTATAAATTAAAAATTTTATGCAAAAATATATCAAATATAAAAAATAATATAACTAGATTTATTTGTTTATCAAAAAAGCCTTTTAAAATTAATTCAGATCAACAATTGAAAACTACAATAATATTTATTTTAAAAAAAGAAACAGAAGAAATTTCTAAAATTATTTTCAGTTTAGAACAAAAAAAAATAATTGTAAAAATATTAACTTTTTATGATATTAATAAAAAAGAAAAAATATTTTATCTTGATATTGAAAAAAAAATATCATGCAATACAATACAAGAAATTTTTAATAAAATCCAAAGAATTAGCAAATTTATTAAAATATTAGGTTGTTATCCTAGTGAAAATAAAACACCTTTTTAATTAAAATGTTCTTAAATATTTACCAATTAAAAATATTTTAAAAATTAATTAAAATCTTTTTAATAGTCACATTTTAAATCATTCAACATTAATTTATTAAAGAGTAAGAAATATGTTTAGTAGCTTGACTGAACGCCTCTCAAAAAGTTTTCGCAACATTATTAATAGAGGAAGGCTAACAGAAAGTAACATTAAAGATACAATAAGAGAAGTAAGAAAAGCACTACTAGAAGCTGATGTTGCATTATCAGTAATAAAAACATTTATAAATAATGTTACAAAAAAATCAATTGGTTACGAAATCAATAAAAGTCTTACTCCTGGTCAAGAATTTATAAAAATTGTACGAAATGAATTAATTTTAGCTATGGGCGAACAAAATAACGATTTAAATTTATCTATTTGCCCACCAGCAGTGATATTAATAGTCGGTTTGCAAGGAGTTGGCAAAACAACAACTACAGCGAAAATAGCTAAATGGATACAAGATAAATATAAAAAAAAAATACTCATAACATCTATTGATATTTATCGCGCCGCTGCAATCAAACAATTGGAAATTCTATCCAACCAAATTAATGTAAGCTTTTATGCACCTGATACTCATCAAAAACCAATTCATATAACAGAAAAAGCAATTAAATATGCTGAATTAAAATTGTACGATATTTTGTTAATAGATACAGCTGGACGTATGCATATTGATGAAATAATGATGAACGAAATACAAGAAATACAAAATTTTTCTAAACCTATCGAAACATTATTAATAGTTGATTCAATGATGGGTCAAGATGCAGTTAACATGGCAAAAAATTTCAGTAAATATTTATCTATATCAGGTATTATATTAACTAAAACTGATAGTGATGCTAGAAGTGGAATTGCATTATCAATGCGTTATATTACTAAAAAACCCATTAAATTTATAGGAACCGGGGAAAAAATAGAAAATTTAGAAATGTTTCAACCAGAACGTATAGCCGATAAAATTTTAGGAATGAACAAAGTTGTATCTATTATTAAAGATATTGAAGAAAAAATCAATCAATCTCATGTTAAAGATTTGACTAAAAAATTAAAAAAAGGTGATGATTTTAATTTAAATGATTTTTTAATTCAAATAAAAGAAATGAGGAAAATAGGGGGATTAAATTATTTTATAGATAAACTTGCCAACAATAAAGCAATGCATAATCATTCATTATTAAACGATGAGGAAAATAATTTAAATAAAATAGAAGCAATAATTTATTCAATGACACCCAAAGAAAGAAACAATCCAGATATCATAAAAGGCTCTCGTAAACGTAGAATTTCTTTAGGATCTGGAACTAAAATTCAAGATGTTAATAAATTATTAAAAAATTTTGACAATATAAGAAAAATTATGAAAAAAATTAAAAACAATGGAATTAGTAAAATTATACGAAATATCAAAAATATATTACCTACAAGGTTTTAAAATATATTAAAATAACTATATTAATTAATTCAACGAAAAATATTATTATCAAAAAATTTAAGGAAAAAAAATGGTAAAAATTCGATTAGCTCGATATGGAAATAAAAAACGTCCTTTTTACAAAATAGTAGTAGCAGATAGTCGGTTTTCTAGAGATGGTCGTTTCATTGAACAATTAGGCTACTTTAATCCATTATCAAAAGATACAGCTACTTCTCTAAAAATAAATATTAATCGCATTATATATTGGAAAAAAAATGGAGCACATCTTTCAGATCGATCAAAAAAACTAATTCAATTATTTGAAAAAAATAAGGAAAAATTATAAATATCAAATCAGATAAACTCATTAATCCTATTTTAGTTGGAAAGATTGGAAGAGTTTATGGAATATTAGGTTGGATAAATTTTTTTTCTTTTACAGAAGATAAAGAAAAAATATTTAGTTATCTTCCATGGTTTATTTTAAAAAATAAAAAATGGGAAACTATTCAATTAAAAAGTTGGAAAAAGTATAATAATCGTTTTATTATTCAAATTAATAACGTTATAGATAGATCAGTAGCGAGCGCATGGACTAATACTGATATTTTTATTGATCGAGTTCAACTGCCAAAACTTAAAAAAAACGAATATTATTGGGATGATATTATAAAATGTAAAGTGTTTAGTGTGAAAAATAAATATTTAGGCATAGTAATTGATTTAATAAGCAACAAATATAATGATACTATTCTTGTAAAAAATAAATTAAAAAGAAACAATAAAACAATCATGATTCCATTTATTACTGAAAAAGTAGTAAAATATATAGATATTAAAAATAAAATCATAACAGTTCAATGGAATTAAAATATGATATATCCATCAAAAAAAAAGATAATCAAACATTAATATCATTTTATATCATTACTATATTTCCAGAAATGTTTACTTCGATTTCAAATTATGGAGTAACTGGAAAAGCGATTCAAAAAAAAATTATTAAGCTTAGTTTATTAAATCCAAGAGATTTTACTAAACATAAATATAAATCTGTAGACGATCGTCCTTATGGAGGAGGACCAGGTATGTTAATGACTTTTCAACCATTATATTTATCAATTAAACATGCAAAATCCTTATTACAAGATGCAACAGTTATTTATTTATCTCCACAAGGAGTGAAATTAAATCAAAGCAATATTTTTCAGCTAATTCAAAAGAAAAAAATTATTTTTGTGTGCGGAAGATATGAAGGCATAGACCAGAGAATCATTGATTCTTTAATAGATGAAGAATGGTCAATAGGTGACTATATTTTAACTGGTGGAGAACTTGCGGCGATGGTGATCATAGATTCTATTTCCAGATTTATCCCTGGTGTGATTAAAACAAAAAAATCACTAGAAAGAGAATCTTTTTACGATAATTTACTCGATTATCCAAATTACACTAGACCAAGAAAGATTTACAATATGACAGTTCCAGAAATATTACTTTCTGGTGATCACGATAAAATTCGTTCATGGCGATTAAAAAAATCTATAGAAATTACTTTAGAAAAACGACCAGATCTATTAGAAAAAAAAACTTTACAAAAAGAAGAAAAAATTATTTTAAATGCATATAAAAAAAATAAAAAATAAAAATATTATTAATTCATAATAATTTTTTTAGAGGTAAAAATGACAAATATAATCAAAAAAATAGAAGAAGAACAATTAAAAAAAAATATACCTAATTTCCGTCCTGGCGATACGCTAGAGGTAAAAGTATGGGTAATTGAAGGAGCTAAAAAACGCTTACAATCTTTCGAAGGTGTAATAATTGCAATAAAAAATCGATCTTTAAATTCATCTTTTACTATACGTAAATTTTCAAATGGAGAAGCGGTAGAACGAGTTTTTCAAACTCATTCTTATAACATTGATGATATTATTGTTAAAAGAAAAGGATTAGTCAGAAAAGCAAAATTGTATTATCTTAGAACACGCACTGGAAAATCTGCTAGAATTAGAGAAAAAATTAAGTAAATTTTTAATATAATTAATATGCAGTCACGACGTCATTCTTGACTGCACTAGTTAATGCTTACATATTTTTGTAAAATTCTAAATAGTTCCACCTATAGTTAATTGATCTACTTTAACAGAGGGCTGGCCTATACCTACTGGAATATTTTGACCTTCTTTACCGCACATACCCATACCTTGATCCATTTTTAAATCATTACCCACCATGGATATTTTTTTCATAACTTCTAGGCCAGATCCTATTAGTGTAGTATTTTTAATAGGAGTTAAAATTTTTCCTTGTTTTACTAAAAAAGCTTCTGATGTTGAAAAAACAAATTGTCCAGAAGTTATATCTACTTGACCACCTGAAAAATTTACAGCATATATTCCATAATCAATGCTTTTAATAATATCTTCTATTTTAGATGTTCCAGCCAACATATATGTATTTGTCATTCTTGGCATTGGTAAGTGGGAATAAGATTGTCGACGCCCATTACCAGTAGATTCCGTACCCATTAAACGAGCGTTAAGTTTATCTTGCATGTATTTTTTTAAAATCCCATTTTCAATTAATACATTATACTGTCCAACGACTCCTTCATCATCAATGTTTAACGATCCGCGTTGATTTTTTATTGTTCCATCATCAATGATAGTACACAATTCTGAAGCAACTTTTTTTCCGATCATATTCGTAAACACGGATGTTCCTTTTCTATTAAAATCACCTTCTAAACCATGTCCTACAGCTTCATGCAATAAAACACCAGGCCATCCAGATCCTAAAACAACTGGAAAAGTTCCAGATGGAGCTTCTTTTGAAGATAAATTTAATAGAGCTATACGAACAGCTTCTTTAGTCCAATAATCAATTCTCATTTCTTCAAAAAAATCATCTTTTTTCAAGAAAAAATTATAATTAGTACGACTACCTCCCCCACTTCTTCCTCGCTCTATTTTCCCACGTTCTTCAACTAACACACTCACTGTAAACTCAACCAATGGTCGTATATCTGTAGATAAATTTCCGTCAGTAGAAACAACCAAAATTTTCTCATAAGATCCGCTTAAAGAAGCATTTACTTGGACTACACGACTATCAGATTGTCTAGCAACATGATCTACCCTGTGAAGTAGATTAATTTTTTCACTAGAAGTAAATTTTTTTAACGGATTTAAAATATCATAAAAAGAACTTTTCTTTTGATCCATAAAAGTTTTTAGTTTTATTTGTTTCTCTTTTGCATTAATTATATTTTTTGCTATTTTAGCGCTTTTTCTAACAGCTTCTATGGATATTTCATCTGTATATGAAAATCCTGTCTTTTCTCCAGAAATGGCTCTGATACCAACGCCTTGATCGAAATGACAAAATCCTTCTTTAATAATGCGATTTTCTAAAATCCAAGATTCACAAATACGTGATTGAAAATACAAATCTCCATAATCTAAACCATGATTAGATATATCTTCTAATATCTCAAAAAGATCCTGACGATTTAATTTATTTGAAGTCAACAATGATTCACTAACTAATTCCAATGTCATTTGAACTCACTTATATTTAAAATATTTTTATATTTTCATTATAAAATATAAAAACAAAAAATAAAAAATATTTTTTATAAAAATATTATATATAATCTTAAAAGTTTGTTATAAAATGTAAGATTAAAATTCTAAATTAGTTTAATTATTTCATCGAGTTAAAAATGAAAAAAAAAATAAATGTTTTACTAATAAATGGTCCAAATCTAAATCTTTTAGGAACTAGAGAACCCAATCTATATGGATACGAAACTTTAACAGATTTAATAAAAAAATTGATAAAAAAATCAGAAAAGTTAAATATATCGTTAAGTCATACACAATCTAACGCAGAACATAAATTAATTGAAACAATACACTCTGCTCAAAAAAATAATATTAATTATATTATAATTAATCCAGCTGCTTTTACACATACTAGTATAGCAATAAGAGACGCGTTGATTGCTGTTTCTATTCCATTTATTGAAATTCATATTTCTAATATTTATAGCAGAGAAAACTTTCGTTCTCATTCATGGTTTTCGGATATATCGCAAGGCGTGATTACAGGGTTAGGTTTAGAGGGTTATTATTGGGCATTAAAAACAATATCTAAAAGATGCTCAATAAAAAAATAAAATTTTATTCTAATTTTGCACCTTCTTTATTTTGAATGTATAGAAAGTGCAATTTAATATAAAACTTATAAAGAAAATTAATTCATACCATACTTTTTTAATTTTTTTCGTAACGTGCTTCGATTTATACCCATCATTAAAGCAGCTTTTGTTTGGTTTCCACGTGTATACTGCATCATTACATCTAACAATGGTTGTTCTAATTCAGATAATATTAATGGATATAAATTATTGATATATTTAGTATTATCTAAATTTAATAAATAATTTTCTAAAGACTTTTTAATTAATAAACGTAAAGGTTTTTTTATATTTTGATTATCTTTAGTATAATTTACTAAAAATTTTGTATCTATTAAATTTTCTGACATAAAATTATCAACTCTTTAATCTTTTGTATATTTCAAATGAAGTTAAAATTATTAAAAAAATTTCAATATATTCTACAAAAAATAATATATTTTATTATATAAAAATTTTATAGCTCTTTTTCTAAATCTAAAATGAGATCTTTCATATCTTGAGGCAAATCAATTTTAAAATTCATCACATTTTTAGTAACAGGATTTAAAAATTCAATATAATGAGCATGTAGTGCTTGACGAGAAAAAGTTTTATTTGCATAAAAACACTTTTTTTCTAGATAATTATTAGAATAGTTAATCCCGTTATATAATGGATCTCCTAATAAAGGATAATTAATATGTAACATATGTGTTCGAATTTGATGAGTTCGACCTGTTTCTAATCTTAATAAAAGATGTGTATAAAATTTAAAACGCTGAATTATTTTATAATGCGTGACAGCAGGTTTTCCTGATGAATGTACTATCATAGATATTCTTTGTTTAGGATTCCGCATTATAGGGCAATTAATAATCCCTCCAGAAATCATATTTCCTTTAACAATAGCCTGATATTCTCGAATTATTTTTTTATCTTTTAACAATTGCACTAAATAATAATACGCAAAAACTGTTTTTGCTATAACCATCAAGCCACTTGTATTTTTATCTAATCGGTGAACAATTCCGCAACGAGGTAAATATTTGCTATTTTTATAATGATATAATAATCCATTCAAAACTGTACCAGTATCATTTCCGGATCCAGGATGCACAACTAAACCAGGGGATTTATTGATAACTAACAAATTATTATCTTCATATATAATATTTAAAGAAATTTTTTCTGGTAAATTAGATCGAATTTTTTTAGCAATTGGATAAATAGTAATTATTTCACCTCCTAATATTTTTTTATCAGGATTTTTCTCTATTTTACCATTAACATATACAAGATTCATAAGAATCCAGTTCTTAAGGCAAGAACGAGAATACTGTGGAAATAATTTAGAAATAGTTTGATCTAATCTCTTTCCTAAAACTGAAGAATAAGGCGCTAGTCCACTTATTTCTTTTTTTTTCAATATAAAACCCTTATTTTTTAAAAATATATTTAATCTAAATCTTTAATTTTTATAGAATATGATATTCTAATATATATTAATATAATAAATACTATTAATAATTTCATTAAATTACAGAAAACATATTATGATGCTTAAAAAAAATATTTTAATTATTTTTATACTGCTGTTTACATATTCTTTAGCGTATTCACACAATATACAACAAAAAAAATTTATTCAAGAAAAAATATTTTATGAATATTGCAAAAAAGAACTGAAAGAAAATAAATTTGATAGCGCAATATTACATTTAGAAAGCATGAAAAAAAAAAATATTTCTAATTTTTACTTAGATAAAATTCAGATTAATTTAATTTATGCTTATTATAAAGTTGAAAATTTTAATATGGCACAAAAAAATATAAATGAATTTATAAAACTATACCCAAAACATACAAATATTGATTATATTTTTTATATCAAGAGCTTAATAAATATATCGCTTGACAAAAATATTTTTTCAAAAATTTTAAATATAAAAAGTTATAAAAGTGATCCTATTTATGCAAAAAAAGCTTTCTTTGAATTAAAAAACTTTTTATATCATTACCCTGAAAGCATTTATATTATTAATGTAAAAAAAGATTTATTTGCTTTAAAACAACGCTTATTAAATTATGATTTTGAAATATTAAAATACTATTTTAATCGTAAAGAATATATAGCAGTTATTAACCGAGGCGAGGAAATACTTAAAAAATATCCAGAAACTTTTTCTGCAAGAGAAGTTTTAAATTATATTAGACAATCTTTCATTGAATTAAAAATGTTTAATACTGCTAAAAAAATATCTAAAGTTATTTTACTAAATAAAGTTTAAAATTTTTTTATTAAATATAATATAAAATATTTTTAATTCATAATAAATTATTAAATATTTTAATAGCATAAATATTATTTTTAAAAAATTAAAAAATATGAAAAATACAACAAATGAAATACGACAAAAATTTTTACAATTTTTTCAAAAAAAAGGACATACTATTCTACCAAGTAGTTCTTTAATCCCAAAAAATGATTCTACATTACTATTCACTAATGCAGGAATGAATCAATTTAAAGATTTCTTTTTAGATCCTAAAAAAAAAAAATATTCTCGTGTCGCTACTTCGCAACATTGTTTAAGAACAGGAGGAAAACATAATGATTTAGAAAATGTAGGATATACCGAAAGACATCATACGTTTTTTGAAATGCTCGGTAATTTTAGTTTTAATGATTATTTTAAAAAAGAAGCAATCATATATGCATGGGAATTATTAACATCTAAAAAATGGTTTAACATCGACAAAAATAAACTATGGGTTTCAGTGTATAAGAATGATGAAGAAACATATAAAATATGGCTTAATATTGTTAAAGTTTCTCCTAATCATATCATTAAAGTAGGCGATAAAAATAACTCCAAATACAATTCTGAAAATTTTTGGCAAATGGGGGAAACCGGGCCGTGTGGTCCATGTACTGAAATATTTTACAATTATGATACAAAAAAAAATGATGATTTTTCTAAATTCCTAGAAAATAAAAACGAAAATTTTATTGAAATCTGGAATATTGTTTTCATAGAATATAACCGTATTTCTTCAACAAAAATAATTCCTTTAAAATATAAATCTATAGATACAGGAATGGGTTTAGAAAGAATTTCTTCTGTTTTGCAGAACGTAAAATCAAATTATAAAATTGATATCTTTAAAAAATTAATTAAACAAATTTCTTGTTTCAGTAAAATAACTAACTTAAATAATATATCTTTAAAAATAATTTCAGATCATATTAGATCTTGCATATTTCTTATTTATGAGAATATATCCCCATCAAATGAACACCGAGGATATATTTTAAGAAGAATTATTAGAAGAATGTTAAGACATGCTTATAAAATTGGAATAAAAAAAAATTCTTTTTATAAAATTGTTCCGAACTTAATCGAAAATATAACTGAAAATTTTAATTTTTTAAAAGGAAAAGAAAAAAAAATTAAAGAAATATTAAAAATAGAAGAAACGCAATTTTCTGAAACTCTCGAGAAAGGATTGAAAATACTAAATATAGAAATAAAAAAAATATCCAATCAAGAAATTTCTGGAAAAACTATTTTCTATCTTTATGATACATTTGGATTCCCTGCAGATTTAGCATCAGACATTTGTCGTGAGAAAGGAATAAAAGTAGATCTTAATAGTTATTATTTAGAAAAAGAAAAGCAAAAAAAACAATCAAACATAGGAAATAAATTTTATAAAAATTTTAATAATATAATCAACATTAATGATACTTGTAACTTTGAGGGTTACAAAAAAAATACAATTAAATCATCAATCAAATATATTTATGTCAAAAAAAAAATAGTTTCATTAATTTCAGAAGGTGAAGAAGGAACTATTTTTCTTGATAAAACATGTTTTTACCCAGAATCCGGAGGACAAATAGGTGACATTGGTCAATTATATTATAAGAAATCACGTTTTATAGTTGAAAATACAAAAAAATATGGAAATACAATTGGACATATCGGGAAAGTAATTACAGGTTCATTTGAAATAAATAATTTTTTATATACTAAAATTGATAAATTTTATAGAAATCAAATTGAAATAAATCATTCCGCTACTCATTTACTTCATGCTGCATTACGAAAAGTTTTGGGCAATATAGTAACGCAAAAAGGTTCTTTAATTACTAATACACGTTTAAGATTTGATTTTTCTTATCCTAAAATTATCAGCTTATCTAACATACAAAAAATTGAAAATGTTATTAATACAGAAATATATAAAAACAATTCAATTAAAGTGCAATATTGCAGTTTAGAAGAAGCAAAAAATAAAAAAGCAATGGCACTATTCGAAAATAAATATGATTCTATTGTTCGAGTAGTATCTATTAAAAATTTTTCTACAGAACTCTGTGGAGGTACACATACTAACAGAACTGGAAATATTGGATTGTTTAAGATAATAGCGCAATCAAGTATATCATCTGGAATTAAAAGAATAGAAGCTCTAACACAATCTCAAGCATTACAATTTTTACATAATCAAGAAAGTGAAATAGAAAACATATCAAACATTTTAAAAACTAAAAGCACTAACTTTAAAGAAAAAATAAATAAATTAATAATACAAGTTAAAAATTTAAAAACACAAGTACATATTTTTCAGGAAAAAGAAAATAAATATCAAATTAAAAAAATTATTAGCAATATTGAAAAAATAAAAGGAGTAAAATTATTAATTAATGTATTTAATAATTATGATTATAATTCATTAAAATTGATAATCGATCAATTAAAAAAAGATTTTCCAAGTATTATCATTGTTCTTATAAATAAAAATAATAATTATTTTAACATAATTGCTGGAGTAACTAAGGATTTAACTAACTATCTAACTGCGTTGGAAATTATTAAAATTTTTATTAAGCACACTAATGGAAAAGGAGGAGGAAAAAACGAAATTGCTGAAAGCGTTAGTTCTAATGTAATAAATTTATCTAAAATTTTAAAAATTATTAAATCATGGATTTATTCAAAGTTAGAAAATAAAAAAGATAATATTCATGAATAATTGTATTAAAAAATCAACATATTTAATCTAAAATACATTAATATTTAATAACGTAATCTATGTTAATGTGATATTAAATTATATTATTTTAATATTTTATAGTTTAAATTTATTTCTATATCATTTAACCAAAGGAATCAGATAGGATGAACTCTTTTATTTCAAGGAACAAAGAATGCTTATTCTAACTCGCCGAGTTGGCGAAACATTGATAATTGGCGATGAAATAACTGTAACAGTACTAGGGGTAAAAGGCAATCAAGTTCGTATAGGTGTAAATGCTCCTAAAGAAATTTCGGTACATCGTGAAGAGATATATCAACGTATTCAAGCTGAAAAAAAACAACAAAAAGATTAATATTAAATATTGCATCTTACTAACATTAAGTAAGATGCATTTTGTATTCTAATTTTTTAGTTTTTATTTGTTTAAAAAAAAATTGACTTATACTTAAAAAAAAGTAAAATTAAAGTAATAAAAAATAGGTGAAATGGCCGAGTGGTTTAAGGCGCTCCCCTGCTAAGGGAGTATGCAGAAAAACTCTGCATCGAGGGTTCAAATCCCTCTTTCACCGATATAAAATTGCATCCGTAGCTCAGTTGGATAGAGTACTCGGCTACGAACCGAGCGGTCGGAGGTTCGAATCCTTCCGGATGCAAAAATCTAACCAAGAATTTATTGTCCTTGATAAAATTTTTTTTAAAAAAATTAAAAATTTAAACTTAGGAGAAAAAGTTGATAGAGGATATCTCAAGAGAAATTACTTGGCTAGAAAAAAACTCATCAATACTAAAAAATATTTATCGAGGTATTGAGCGAGAAACTCTAAGAATCAAAAAAAATGGAGATTTTTCAAATACTCAACACCCATATAAAATTGGTTCTTCATTAACGCATCAATGGATTACAACTGATTTTTCTGAAAACTTATTAGAATTCGTTACACCAAAAACTAATAACATAAATTATCTATTACATTTTTTAACAGATCTTCATTCTTTTGTAGCACATAAAAACCCAGAAGAATTCATGTGGCCATTTAGTATTCCATATAACTATAAAAAATCAACAAATATTCAAATAGCAAAATATGGAACATCTAATTATGGTGCATTCAAAACCCTTTATAGAAAAGGTTTAAAGATAAGATATGGTGATTTAAAAAATACTATTTCAGGAATACATTATAATTTCTCACTCCCAAAAAATTTTTGGAAAAAAACAAAAACAAATCAAATAGATAATGCTTCATCAGGATATTTAAACTTAATCCGTAATTACTATAGATTTGGTTGGATTATTCCATATTTATTTGGCGCATCACCTGCAATATCAAAACATTTCTTGAGAAATAAAAATTATGAATTTCAGAGAAATAAAGAAGGAATATTATATTTACCTTGGTCAACTTCATTAAGAATAAGTGATATAGGGCATACAAGTACTTCTATAGAGAAATTGAATATTACATTTAATGATTTAGAATCATATATTAAATGTTTAAAAGAAGCAATGCATACTCCATCTAAAAAATTTTCTAATTTAGGATTAACAGATAAATTTGGAGAATTGCAACAATTGAATACTAATATACTACAATTAGAAAATGAGTTATATACGCAAATTAGACCAAAAACAAAAACTCAGCGTGGAGAGTCGCTTTTAGATGCTCTAAAAAATAGAGGTATTGAATATGTAGAAATACGTTCTTTAGATATAAATCCATTTTCATCGATTGGAATTAATAAAAACCAAATACTTTTATTAGACCTATTTTTAATTTGGTGTTCTTTAGTCAATGCTCCTAAGATAAAAAAAGCAGATTTTTATTTTATTACAGAAAACTGGAAAAAAACTGCTTTCGAAGGAAGAAAACCAAATCAAAAAATTTACATTGATGCAAATAAAAATTATAAATTAACGCAAATTGGAAAAAGAATATTTCAAGATTTAAAAAAAATCGCGATCATTCTCGATCGTCAATTAATAACCTCAGAATATCAAGAAGCATGTGATAAAAAAATACTTTTTTTTGAGCATCCAGAATTAACTTATTCAGCTAAGTTTTTAGAGCTATTCATTAAAAACAAAAAAACAAAAAAAATAGCATTAAATTTAGCTCATAAATATCATCATAAATTTATGCATCAATATTTTTATAATTCACATAATAAAATTTTTGAAAATGAAACTATTAATTCCCATAAAAAACAAATACAAATAGAAAATAATGAAAGTTTATCTTTAAAAGATTATTTAAACAAATAAATTTCTCCCATGCTAAATTAACATGGGAAATTATTAATAATTTAATATAATTATCCATGTTACTATTAAGATATTTACAGCAATTATTTTTCTGAAAATAATATATTAAATGTTATAAAATTTTTACTGAGATAATGCATCTACTTTATCTAATTTTTCCCATGGAAACTCTTCTCTTCCAAAATGTCCATAGACAGATGTTTTAAGATAAATAGGTTGAAGTAAATTAAGCATTTCAATTAATCCATATGGACGTAAATCAAAAATATCTCGAACTAAATTAATCAATACCTTATTACTAAGTTTTCCAGTTCTAAATGTTTCAATCATAATAGAAGTGGGTTCTGCTATTCCAATAGCATATGACAACTGAATTTCACAACGATCAGCTAATCCTGCTGCGACTATATTTTTAGCTACGTATCTGGCAGCATAAGCTGCAGATCGATCTACTTTAGATGGATCTTTTCCAGAAAAAGCGCCTCCACCGTGTCTAGACATGCCACCATAAGTATCTACAATAATTTTTCGACCTGTTAATCCACAATCACCCATTGGACCTCCAATAACAAATCTTCCAGTAGGGTTAATAAAAAATTTAGTATCTTTTGTCAACCATTTTTTTGGTAAAACTGGTTTAATAATTTCTTCCATAACAGCTTCTTTTAAAATATTTTGACTAATGCTTTCTTTATGCTGAGTAGAAAAAACAACTGTATCAATTCCAATTACATTTCCATTTTTATATTTAAATGTTACTTGACTTTTAGCATCAGGTCTTAACCAAGACAAGATGTTTTTTTTTCTTAATTCAGATTGTTTTTTAACTAATAAATGCGCATAAGTGATGGGAGCTGGCATTAAAACTTCAGTTTCATTAGTTGCGTATCCAAAAATAATACCTTGATCTCCAGCACCTTGCTTTAAAGGATCAGATCGATCAACCCCTTGATTAATGTCAGGTGATTGTTTACCTATAGCACTTAATATAGCACAAGAATTAGCATCAAAACCTGTTTCTGAATTGATATACCCAATATTATTAATAGTATTACGAGTAATTTCTTCAACATCTACCCAAGCAGTAGTAGTAATTTCACCTCCAATTAAAACCATTCCTGTTTTGACATAAGTTTCACAAGCAACTCTTGCTTTTATATCTTGTTTGATAATTGCATCTAATAAAGCGTCAGAAATTTGATCTGCAATTTTATCTGGGTGACCTTCTGATACTGATTCTGATGTAAAAAGATATTCATTCATTATATTTTGTATTCCTTTTAATTAAATAATTTATTAAAATTAGAAAACATCTAATTTATCATTTTTAAAGCAAAATACTTTTTTTAAAACATATGCTAATATATATTTTAAATATTTTTATTAAAACAACACTCAAATAAAATATTCTTAAAATCAAAAATAAACAATAACAATTTAATATAATTTTCATATAAAATGATTAAAAAAATATTTCTTACTTTACTTAGTCTGTGGTTTTTTTTTATTCTTGTTAAAAAAAATAATATAAAAAAAAATAATATACAAAATTTTCAGCAAGCTAAAATTTTAGCAATTAAAATACATAAAAATGCTCCTGGAACATTTTATTGCGGATGTAAGATTATTTGGAGTAAAAAGAAAGGAACTCCTAATTTATCATCATGCGGATATAAAATCCGTAAAAATATAAATCGAGCAAAAAGAATTGAATGGGAACATGTTGTTCCAGCCTGGCAATTCGGGCATCAAAAAAAATGTTGGAAAAAGGGAGGAAGGAAAAAATGTGTTCAAGATCGAAACTATCGAAAGATTGAATTTGATTTACATAATTTACAACCTTCTATTGGAGAAATTAATGCGGATCGTTCTAACTTTATATATAGTGAATTAAGTAGTCAAATAAAACAATATGGAAAATGTAGTATGAAAATAGATTTCAAAAAAAAATTAGTAGAACCGCCTAAAATAGCTCGAGGAGCGATAGCTAGAACTTATTTTTATATGAGTGAAACATATAATATAAAATTATCAAAAAAGGAAAAAAAATTGTTTAAAAAATGGAATTATAATTTCCCAGTTACTAAATGGGAATGTATTCGAGAAAATTTAATATTTCATATACAAGGAAATCATAATAATTATGTTTATCAACAGTGTAACAAATAAAGAGTGATTATTTTATAAAATGAAAAATCGTATTCCACGTATTTATATTAATAAAAATTTAAAAATTCATGAAAAAATAGTTTTAAATTCACCTAATACACATTATATAATAAAAGTTTTACGGATGAATATTGAAGAAAAATTAGAAATATTTAACAATACAAATTATGTTTTTTTATCAAAAATTATTGAAATTAAAAAAAAAATAGCAACTATTTTGGTTTTAGAAAAAGAAAAAAAAGATATTGAATCTTCTTTGTTGATTCATCTTGGATTAGCTATTTCAAAAAATGAAAAAATGAATTTTGCTATTCAAAAATGTATTGAATTAGGTGTTCATACAATTACTCCGATATTTTCAAAACATTGTAATATTCATAGAGATAAAAAAAATATTTTAAAAAAAAATATTTACTGGAAAAATATAATTATATCTGCATGTCAACAATGTAAACGCAATATTATTCCAAAAATTAATCACGTAGAAGATATTAACTTATGGTCTAAGCAATCAAATAAAAATGAAACAAAAATTGTTTTAAATCCAACATCTTCAATTACTATTAATCAATTACCAAAAAAAATTAGTTGCATTCGATTATTAGTTGGTTGCGAAGGTGGTTTTTCATCTTTAGAAATTCAAAAGGTGATGCAAAATGAGTTTATTCCAGTTAAATTAGGACCAAGAATTTTAAGAACAGAAACAGCTGCAATTGCAGCAGTTACTGCTTTTCAAATAAAATTTGGTGATCTATCAATTTAATCACATAAAAATAGATTTTAAAAAAATATTAATTTAATAGTAAAAAATTGTATCTAAAAATCTATTTTTCTATAATTTTAACACTATTTTTAGTTCCCATTAGTATTATGTCAGCTCCTCTTAAAGCAAATAAACCAACAGTTACAACTCCTGGTAATAAACTAATTTTTTTTTCTATAGCAATAGGATCAGAAATGTTTAAATTATGTATATCTAAAATTATATTACCATGCTCTGTAATAACATTTTTTCTAATTTTAGGTTTTCCTCCTAATTTAATTATTTCATTTTCTATAAATGATGAAGCTATAGGAATAATTTCAATAGGTAATGGAAAAGATCCTAATATATTTACTTTTTTTGTTTCATCTATAATGCAGATAAATTTTTTAGAAACAGCAGCAATAATTTTTTCTTTGGTAAGAGCTCCTCCTCCACCTTTAATCATTTGCATATTATTATTTATTTCATCAGCACTATCAATGTAAACTTCTAATGAATGAAAGCTATTTAAGTGTAAAATGTTACTAATTCCTTTATTTTTTAACAAGATTGTTGAAGCATTTGAGCTAGAAACAACCCCTGATATTAAATGCTTGATTGTACTTAAAGCTTCAATAAAATGAAACACAGTACTTCCTGTGCCTATTCCAACAATAGCACCAGGAGAAATGTAATTTAATGCAGCCCATGCTGCTTTTTTTTTAAATTCATTTAAATTCATAATATAAACCTATTTTATTTTATGTAAATATTCTACAATAGAAGCATAAAAATTTTAATGCAAAAAAAATATAATAGCACTATATAAAATAAAAAAGTTTATATATTATTTTTTGAAGTTATTTTTTAGAATTATAAAAAAGAATAGATCGAATGTCTGGGGTACCTGGATTCGAACCAGGGATGCCGGTATCAAAAACCGGTGCCTTAACCACTTGGCTATACCCCAAAAATTCAAATAAGGAAAACATAAAATATACGGGAGGCGAGATTTGAACTCGCAAACCTTTCGGCGCCAGAACCTAAATCTGGTGCGTCTACCTATTTCGCCACTCCCGCATAAAATTGTAATTATTTATAGTGGCTACGACGGGATTTGAACCCATGACCCCAGCGTTATGAGTGCTGTGCTCTAACCAGCTGAGCTACGTAGCCGTTTTAAATAAAATAATTGATTTTAACATTTTTGAAATATTTATTTTTTTTATTCTATAATAAATGAAATAGATTATCAATATAATTAATTAATTTATTAATATTTTAACCTAAAAAATATTAATGCATACTTTATAAATATATTTTAAATACATTAAGTTGCAGGAAAAAATGAAAGAGAAAACTAGTGAATATAGTAATAACTTTATTTACAATATCGTCAAAGAAGATTTAAAAAAAAATAAATTCTTATCATTACGTACTCGTTTCCCTCCAGAACCAAATGGCTATCTTCATATTGGACATGCTAAATCAATATGTTTGAACTTTGAACTTGCAAATTTACACAATGGAGATTGCAATCTTCGTTTTGATGATACTAATCCTAGTAAAGAGAAAATTAAATATATTAACTCTATTAAAAATGATATTAAATGGTTGGGCTACCAATGGAATAAAGAAATTTTTTATTCTTCTAAATACTTTTTAAAATTATATCAATATGCAAAAGAACTGATTAAAAAAAATTTAGCTTATGTAGATCAATTAACAAAAGAACAAATACGTGAATACAGAGGAACATTAATTAGTCCTGGAAAAAATAGCCCCTATAGAAATAGAAATATTAAAGAAAATTTAGAATTATTTAAAAAAATGAAAGAAGGATATTTTAATGAAGGTGAAATGTGTTTACGTGCTAAAATTAATATGAGTTCTCCATATATTGTTATGCGAGATCCTGTTTTATATCGAATTATTTACACAAAACATCACCAAACAAAAAATCAATGGTGTATTTATCCCATGTATGATTTTGCCCATTGTATTTCAGATTCAATAGAAGGCATCACACATTCTTTTTGTACATTAGAATTCCAAGATAACAAGCGATTATATAATTGGATTTTAGAAAATACTAGCGTTTCTCACTATCCAAAACAATATGAATTTTCTCGATTAAACTTAAAACATTCAATTTTATCGAAAAGAAAAATTAAAACACTTATTGAAAGGAAAATAATTAACAATTGGGATGATCCTAGAATACAAACTATTTCTGGATTAAGAAGAAAAGGATATACACCATCTTCTATTCGGGAGTTTTGTAAAAAAATTGGCGTAACGAAACAAAACAATTTGATAGAATTTTCTATGTTAGAATATTGTATCAGAAACGAATTAAATGCTAAAGCTATACGTACAATGGCTGTTTTAGATCCGATAAAATTATATTTGTACAATATTGATGATAACTATCAAGAAATTTTTACTGTTCCAAATCATCCAAAAAAACCAGAACTAGGAACTCATGAAGTTATTTTTACTAATACAATATACATTGAACGAGAAGACTTTAAAGAAAAACATGAAAAAAATTATAAAAGATTAAAAATTGGAACAGAAATACGTTTAAGATACGCATATATAATTAAAGCAGAAAGAATAGAAAAAGATATATATGGAAACATTATACAAATAATATGTTTTTGTGACCTTAAAACATTAGGAAAAAAACCAACTAATCGAAAAAACCCAGCAGTAATTCATTGGATCTCAATAAAAAACTCATATGCATCAGAATTTAGATTATATGAAAAGTTATTTAATATAGATAATCCAGAACAAGAAAAAAACTTTTTACTTTTTTTAAATCCTAAATCAATAATTATCAAAAATGGTTTTATTGAGAAAAAGATAAGTGAAAAAATACAACAAAAAATAAACAATATTAAAACAAAAAATAAAAATTTATTTTTTCAATTTGAAAGAGTTGGATATTTTTGTGTAGATTTAGTTGACTCAAAAAAAGATAAATTAATTTTCAATAGAACTGTTAGTTTACGAGATACATGGAATAAAAAAAAAAATTAATATAATTTTTGGAAATTATATATGATTTAATTAATAAACTAATTTTATTTATTAAAACAATTCAATTAAAGATTTTAATCTTTAAATTACTTTCTATTTAACTAATATTTTTATATTTAGCATGATTAAAAACTATATTTTCATTACTGGCGGTGTTGTTTCATCTTTAGGAAAAGGTATTGCAGCAGCTTCTTTAGGAGCTATATTAGAAGCAAGAGATCTTAAAATAACCATTATGAAATTAGATCCATATATTAATGTTGACCCAGGCACTATGAGTCCTATTCAACATGGAGAGGTATTTGTTACTGAAGATGGAGCTGAAACCGATTTAGATTTAGGACATTATGAAAGATTTATTCGAACAAAGATGACATATTTAAATAGTTTTACTACAGGCAGTATTTATTCTGAAGTATTAAGAAAAGAAAGAAGAGGAGATTATTTAGGCGCTACTATTCAAGTTATACCTCATATTACTAATGCTATCAAAGAAAGAATTATTTTATGCTCTAAAAATAGTGATGTGATTCTTGTGGAAATAGGAGGAACAGTAGGGGATATTGAATCTTTACCATTTTTAGAAGCAATTCGGCAAATAGCAGTAGACATTGGTAGGAAAAATGTAATTTATATACACTTAACACTTGTACCCTATATTGAAACGGCTGGGGAAATCAAAACTAAACCTACGCAACATTCAGTGAAAGAACTTCTATCTATCGGAATACAACCTGATATTTTAATTTGTAGATCTCAAAAAGATATACCAATAAACGAAAGAAAAAAAATAGCACTCTTTTGCAATGTCCCAGTTGATGCAGTAATATCATTAAAAGATGTTCATTCAATATATGCAATTCCAAAATTATTAAAAGATCAAAAATTAGATAATTACATATGTAAATACTTTAAATTAAATGTACCTGAAGCTAATTTAAAAGAATGGGAAAAAGTTATCTATGAAGAAAAAAACTCTAATAACGCAATTATTATTGGTATAATTGGGAAATACGTTAAATTACCTGATGCATACAAATCAGTTATAGAAGCATTAAAGCATGCAGGTTTAAAAAATAAAATTAAAGTAAATATAAAACTAATTAATTCTCAAGAAATAGAAAACAAAAACTTTGAATGTTTAAAAAATCTTAATGGTATTTTAATACCCGGTGGTTTTGGAGACCGAGGAGTAATAGGTAAATTATTATCAGTAAAATACGCCCGAGAAAACAACATTCCATATTTCGGAATATGCTTAGGTATGCAAATAGCAATTATAGAATTTGCACAAAATGTAATAGGAATTAAAGATGCAAATTCTACAGAATTTGATCCTAAATGCAAGTTTCCTGTAATTGATTTAATTAAAGAACAAGATAGTAATATAAAATATGTTATTAATGACAAAAAAAGAAATAATTCTAATTTAGGTGGAACGATGAGACTAGGAAGTCAACCTTGTAAATTAACCACTAATAGTTTATCTCGAAAATTATACAAAAAAGATATCATTTTAGAAAGGCACCGTCATCGTTATGAGGTAAATAATATTTTATTAAAAAAAATCGAAAAATTTGGACTAAAAATTACAGGAAGATCAGAAAATAATAACGTTGCTGAAATTATAGAAATATCTAATCATCCATGGTTCCTTGGTTGCCAATTTCATCCTGAATTTACTTCTACACCACGTGATGGACACCCATTGTTTATAGGATTTATAAAATCAGCAAAACAATATAAAAATAAAAATAAAAAATACATGAAGGTAAAAAATGTCTAAAATAGCAAATATAATAGGCCGCGAAATTTTAGATTCTCGAGGCTATCCTACGGTAGAAGCTGAAGTATATCTTGAGAATGGTTCAGTGGGATTAGCATCTGTACCTTCTGGCGCTTCTACTGGATCGTTAGAAGCTTTAGAATTACGTGATCAAGATAAAAATCGTTTTATGGGAAAAGGTGTACTTAAAGCAGTTAAATTGATTAATCATGATATTCGAAATGCTTTAATAAATAAAAATTCTTATGATCAAGATCACATTGATCAGATAATGATTAATCTTGATGGTACTAAAAATAAGTCTAAATTAGGTTCTAATTCAATTTTATCTGTATCTTTAGCGGTAGCAAAAGCAGCTGCGTCTTCTAAAAGAATGCCTTTATATCAGCACATAGCAGAACTAAATAATTCAACCGGTATTTACTCAATGCCACTACCAATGATTAATATTATTAATGGTGGAAAACATGCAAATAATAATATTGATCTTCAAGAGTTTATGATACAACCTATCAGCGCAAAATCAATTAAAGAAGCGATACGCATCGGAGCAGAAATATTTCATGCATTAGGTAATGTACTGAGAGATAAAAATATTAGCACAACAGTAGGTGATGAAGGTGGATATGCTCCTAATTTAAAATCTAATGAAGAAGCTTTAAATATAATTCAAGAGGCAATAAATAAAACAAAATATAAATTAGGAAAAGATATTACATTAGCAATAGATTGCGCTGCTTCTGAATTATACAATATAAATGATAAGAAATATCAATTTCAGGGAGAAAAACTAAAATTTAATTCAATTGAACTCACTCATTATTTAGAAAAATTATGTAAAAAATATCCTATTATTTCCATTGAAGATGGTCAAAATGAATCTGATTGGGAAGGATTTTTATATCAAACTAAAACACTAGGAGATACTATACAATTAGTAGGAGATGATTTATTTGCTACGAATATAGAACTTTTAAAAAAAGGAATAAAAAAAGGCGTTGGAAATGCTATTTTGATAAAATTAAATCAAATTGGAACATTAACTGAAACAATGAAAACGATAAAAATGGCAAAAAAATTTAACTATAGCACTATTATTTCTCATCGCTCTGGTGAAACTGAAGATGCTACAATAGCAGATTTAGCAGTAGGAACAGCATCAGGACAAATCAAAACAGGATCTATGTGCCGTTCCGATAGAACATCAAAATATAATCAATTAATAAGAATTGAAGAAAATTTAGGTGTAAAAAACGCTCCTTTTTATGGCTTAAAAGAAGTTAAATCATCTTTTATAAAATTATAATTTTTAAAAGAGAATCAGGTATGTATAATAACGTATACCTGTTTCTCATTTATTAAATATAATATAATGATTAATTTGAGAGTATAAATACTATGTATTATCCAATTAACGAAATTTTTCAAACTATACAAGGAGAAGGGAGTTATACTGGTACACCATCAATTTTTATTAGACTACAAGGTTGTCCAGTGCATTGTCCTTGGTGTGATACAAAATATACATGGATGTGTTCTCAAAAAGAAAATGTTTCTGTAAAAGAAATAAAAAATAAAAATCAAGCGAATAAAAAATGGAGTTTTTTACATGAAAAGGATATCTTAAGAATTTTAAAAAAATGGACAACTAAACATGTTGTAATTAGTGGAGGTGAACCATGCTTGTATAATCTTTCAAATATAACAAAAACATTGGAAGAAAAAGATTATCAATGTCAAATAGAAACCAGTGGTATAAAAAATATTATATGTTCTTTGAATACTTGGGTTACTCTTTCACCTAAAGAGAATATCAAACCATTATATACATCTATAATACGTTCTAATGAAATAAAATTTCCTATTTTTAAGAAAGAAGATTTATTATATGTATATAATATTTTATCCAAAATAAAAGATAAAAAAAAACGCATTATTTGTTTACAACCTATTAGCCAAAATGAAAAGGCGTTAAACATATGCATAAAAGCATGCATAGAAAACAATTGGAAACTATCAGTACAATTACATAAATATCTCAAAATTCAATAAAATTAAATGATTTTAAACTCCTTCATAAATACAACCAGATGTACATGTTTCTTTGATTATAACAGCGCTTAAAATAAACAAATTCGGTTTTAGACGATCCCAAATCCATTTTGCTAAAATTTCACTTGTAGGATTTTCTAATCCTTTGATATCATTAAGTAAATAATGATCTAATTGATTATAAATAGGTTGAAATAATAGCTTAATATCACGATAATCCATTATCCAACCTTTGTCTTTATTAATTTTACCTCGTAATTTTAATCGAACAAAAAAAGAATGACCATGCAATCTTCTGCATTTATGTTCTTTAGGAAGATTTGGCAAATAATGTGCTGCTTCGAATTGAAAATCTTTAAATATAGTAGTGTTTATCATATTTTATATATCTTATAAAAATTAATTAAATTTCCGATGTTTTTTGAGTTTTATTTTAGGAAATAAACTTAGTAAATTAATTGGATTTCCTTGAAATCTAACTTCAAAATATAATTTTGCTACACTGTTCTCTGAATATCCTATAGTAGATATTTTTTGATTTGCATGTACTTGATCATTTAATTTAATAAAAATTTTTTTATTAAATCCGTATATACTTAAATAATCATTATTATGTTTAATAATAATTAATTTTCCATAATTTTTAAAGGTATTGCTGATATAAACTACTTTTCCTTGGTCCATAGCAAAAACTGGTTGTCCTTCTACACCTTCTATCTCAACACCTTCTTTATTAATAGAATAATTATAAAAAAATTGCATATTAGAATTTTTTAAAGGCCAATACCAATATTTAAAAAAAATATCTTTTTCTTGATTTCGGTATTTATTATAAATAAAGCATATTTCGGTTAATAAAGTATTTTTATTTAAAATATTGATAATATCAAATTTTTTATTAAAAAAACTTGTATATAAAATATGTTTTTTATATTTATCACTGTAAATTATATAGTTTATATTTTGATTATTGACCATCGAAATATTATTTACTAATATTTTTTGACCGACTAATATTCGATAAGGTTTATGTAAATTATTATATTTTAATAATGTATCAACATTAGACTGGAAACTTTTTGCAATAGAATATAGAGTGTCATTTTTTTTAACAACATAAAATATATCAAAATTATTGTTTTTTAAAAATCCAATGCAATTTTTATTTTGAATAGTAACTAAATATTTTTTATTTCTTTTAAGAAATAAAAAACATTCTTTTTTATATTTTTTTTTTAAATTATTTTCAACATATAAAAATTTTTTAGCATTCAAGTAAATATTTTCTTTTTTTGCTAATGCAATATTTGAAAACGTATATTTATTACAAAAAAATAATATAAAAATATATAAAAATAATTTATTTTTCAAAAAATTCAATTTCATTAAATTACGCTATTTTGTTATATAAGTAATATATGCTAATAAAAAATATTATTCATAAGAAAGATAAACTAAAAATATGTTTTATAAGTAATTCTAATAAAATTATTTAAAAAAATTTTTTTTTATCTTTTAAAAGCATGACAACGGATTGACATGCAATTCCTTCTTTCCTTCCAATAGATCCTATTTTTTTAGAAGTAGTGGATTTAATACTAACATTATTCATTTCAGTATTTAAATCAATTGATAGATTTAACCTCATCAAAGAAATATGAGGTAACATCTTAGGAGTTTCAGCAATAATAGTACTATCTATATTAGATATACAATAATTTTTTAAGCGAATTTTTTTCCAAATTTTTTTTAATAAAATTCTGCTATCAACATTTTTATATTTCTTTTTAGTACTTGGAAAAAAAGCGCCAATATCCCCCATTGCAACAGCCCCTAATAATGCATCTATCAAAGAATGTATTAATACATCACCATTAGAATGAGCTATTAAACCTTGATGATTAGGAATATTTACACCTCCCACGATCAATGGTTTTGAGCTTCCGAATGCATGTAAATCAAAACCATATCCAATTCTCATATATAAAATATCCTTCTAAATATTAAATAATTTTTTAAGGTAAATTTCAGCAAAAACAAGATCTTCAGGAAAAGTAATTTTAATATTTTTGTAACTACCTAAAACTATTGAAGGATGATATCCGCAGTACTCTAATGCTGAAGATTCATCTGTTATATCAATATTATCTCGAATACTTTTCTTTAAACAAAATCGTAACAAATCAACTGGAAATAATTGAGGTGTTAAAGCATGCCACAATTTTTTTCGAGCAATGGTATGCGATATTTTTTTTCTTTCATGAACATATTTTATGCTATCAAATACTGGTCGAGCTAAAATACCGCCTATCTTGTTTTTTTTAATAATAGAAATTAATTTTTCTAAATCTTTATGACTTAAACAAGGTCGAACAGCGTCATGAACTATAACCCAATGTGCATTTGTCGGAACAATTAACCCTGATAAAACTGAATTGATTCTTTTATTGCCACCAATTACAGATGTAACCCGAATATTAGATGCAATAGACAACTCATGAAAATAGTTATCTTTTTTATTTAAACTAACAATAATATGAGATATACTAGGATGTGATAATAATGTTGTTAAAGTATATTCAAGAATAGTACGATTTTTAATTTTTATATATTGTTTTGGGATATCTAATAACATTCTTTTGCCAATTCCCGCAGCTGGGACAATTGCTAAGATTTTAGGTTTAAAAGTATTTTTCAGTATCATTTTATGCCTAATACTTGATATTTAAAAATTTAATATCACAAAATAAATAACTTTAATCTTTAATTTTGTTGTTTAAATCTTCAATTTCTAATAATAATTTATTATTTTCTGTTTCAAGATGTTCATTTATTTTTTTTTGAACTATAATTTTTTTATAAACTTTAATATAATCTAAAATACCATTTTTTCCCACCCAAAGAGAATATTGCAACCAAATAAATAATAAAAATAACAATACCTTCAATATTCTCATGCAATAACTCTAAATAATTTTATTTTTATATTCAAATAACTTATGAGTATATGGGAAAAATATAATATTATTTTCATATAACTTTTTAATTAATTTTTTAATATTTTCTTTTATTGATATTGTTCCATCTAAATAAATATCTGGTTGTTCTGGGGCTTCGTATAAAGAATGTATACCGGTAAAATTTAATATTTTATTACAACGCGATTTTTTATATAACCCTTTAGAATCACGTTTTTCACATATACTAAGAGGAGTGTCAATGAAAACCTCTACAAAGTTATCTTTCCCTAAAATGTTAGAAGCCATTAATCTTTGTTTTTTATATGGAGAAATAACAGATATTAAAACCATGATGTTAGCATCTAACATTAACTTAGCTACTTCTGAAATACGTCGAATATTTTCATTTCTATCAACAAAACTAAAAGTTAAATCTGAACATAATCCAGATCTAATGTTATCTCCATCTAATACATAAGTATTAATATTATTTTTAAACAATATTTTTTCTAATATGTTAGAAATCGTAGACTTTCCTGATCCTGATAACCCTGTAAACCATATCACTTTAGATTTATAACCATGTTTTCTTTCTCGTTTTATACGAGTTATCTCATATTTTTGAAAAATAATATTTTTTTTAAAATTATTATTCATATTAATAAAAACCTATTTTTTATTTTTTTATATTCCAATGAGGAAAATGTTTTGAAATTAAATTATATAAATCTAATTCAAAATCTTTAATACTATTTTTTAAAACAATATTATTATTATTTTTAGATTTTTTAATCATACCTGCGCCTACTGTATTATTTTTTAAAACATCAACAAAAATAATATTACCCGTGAATTTATTTTTTTTGTAATCATCAAACAACATAGGTTCACTAAAAGTCACTTTAATCCTACCAATACTATTTAATTTTAGTAAATCGCATTCACTTTGCACCAAAGTATTAACATTAATCTGGAATAAAATTTCTTTAACATAAGCACGAGTTTTTTTACCTGATGATTTCACATTATATACTTCACCTACCTTTAAAGGGTCATTAGACATCCAAACAACATCAATAATAGCCTCTTGAGAAGGTTCTAAATTAGAATCAATATTTACAAAAAAATCACCACGACTAATATCTATTTCATCTTTTAAAATTAATGTAATTGACTGTCCAACATGTGCTTTTTTTAAATCTTGATCAAACATTAAGATACGAGAAACAGACGAAATAATATTAATAGGCAATATTTTTATTAATTGACCAATTTGAATTTCTCCAGAAAATAAGGTACCTGCATAACCTCGAAAATTTGCGTTTGGGCGGTTCACATATTGAACTGGAAATCTGATTTCTTTTAAACACGTATGATCTTTAATTTCTATTGTTTCTAAAAAATTTAATAATGTTTTATTTTTATACCAAGGCATTAACTGACTTGGAAAGACAATATTTTCACCTGTTAAAGCAGAAATGGGAATAAAAAAAATGTTTAAATTTTTAGGAAGTTTTTTAGAAAATATAAGAAAATTTTTTTTTATATTTAAAAATATTTCTTCATCATAATTAACTAAATCCATTTTATTTACTGCAACTACTAAATATTTTATTCCAAGCAAAGAAGATATAAAACTATGTCGAAAAGTTTGTTCTGATAGACCCTTTTTTACATCAATTAAAATAATGGATAAATCACAAGTAGATGCCCCTGTAACCATATTCCTCGTGTATTGTTCATGACCTGGCGTATCTGCTATAATAAATTTACGTTTATCAGTTGAGAAATAACGATATGCTACATCAATTGTAATACCTTGTTCACGTTCTGACTGTAATCCATCAACTATAAGAGCAAGATCAATATCATTTCCTTGTGTTCCATGACGTTTACTATCTTTTTTTAAAGAAGATAGTTGATCATCATAAATTTGCTTAGTATCATGCAGTAATCGCCCAATTAACGTACTTTTTCCATCGTCTACACTACCACATGTTAAAAATTTTAATAAAGTTTTTTTCTCATTTGAATATATCCAATTTTTAAAATTATCAAAAAATTTAATATTTTTTGTATTGACATTAGTATTCATTTTTTTTAAATTCAACCTATATTAAATATATTTTTAGAAATAACCTTGTCTTTTTTTAAATTCCATTGAATTTTTTTGATCATAATCAATAGATCGACCTGTTCTTTCGCTAGTTTTAGTTGTTATTGTTTCTTTAATAACATCTTGAAGATTTTGAGCAGTGGATTCAATTGCACTAGTTAAAGGCCAACAACCCAATGTTCTAAATCGTACCATTTTATGAATAATTTTTTCATTTTTATTTATTTTAATACGTTCATCATTAACTACTAAAAGAAAACCATTTCTTTCTACAACTGGTCGGATAGCTGCAAAATATAAAGGAACAATGTCAATTTTTTCTAAAAAAATATATTGCCAAATATCTAATTCGGTCCAATTTGATAATGGAAAAACGCGAATGTTTTCTCCTTTGTTGATTTGACTATTATAGTTCCACCATAATTCGGGACGTTGTTTTTTGGGGTCCCATTGATGAAAGGAATCGCGAAAAGAATAAATTCGTTCTTTGGAGCGAGATTTTTCTTCGTCTCTTCTAGCGCCTCCAAAGGCTGCATCAAAATTGTATTTATTTATTGCTTCTTTTAATCCTTCTGTTTTCATTATGTCGGTATATTTTGAATTATTGTCTTCAAATGGGTTTAAACCCAATAATTTTCCTCGCATATTATAATGTATAATTAGCTCTAAGTTGTTATTTTTAGCAACGTTATCTCTAAACGTATACATTTCTTTAAACTTCCATCCAGTATCTACATGTAATAGTGGAAATGGCAAACGCCCAGGATAAAAAGCTTTTTTTGCAAGATGTAACATTACAGAAGAATCTTTACCAATAGAATAAAGCATAACAGGGTTTTCAAATTCAGCTATTACCTCTCTAATTATATAAATGCTTTCTGATTCTAGTTGACCTAGATGAGTAGTATTTTTTTTAAACATTTGATTTCCTTACGTTTTTATTATTTAAGAGGTAGTTTCAATATTATTTAAATTAGTAAGTTTTTTAAACCATGCTAGTTTTTTATGCAATAAAACTACTTGCCCAATAATTAGTAAAGACGGACTTGCGCTAAGTTTAAATATTTTATCAATTTCGTCTAAACGACCTATAATAACTTTTTGATTTATAGTAGTTCCATTGCTAATAATAGCTATTGGAGTAGATTTTAAACGACCATGTAAAATAAGTTTTTCAGAAATTTCTAAAGCATTTAAACTTCCCATATAAACTACTAATGTATAAGAAGAATCGCATAATACAGACCAATTATTTGAAGTATTATTGATACATTTACAACCTGTGATAAATATTACTCCTTGAGCATAATCACGATGTGTTAATGGTATACCAGAATAAGCAGATAAACCAATTCCAGCAGTAATTCCAGGCACCACTTGAAAATTAATGTTTGCATTTTTCGCAGCTTCTAATTCTTCACCTCCACGACCAAATATAAAAGAATCTCCTCCTTTTAAACGAACTACTTTTTTACCCTGCTTAGCTAAAAAAATTAATAGTTTTATAATTTTATCTTGAGTAATACTTTTCAATCCAGCGCGTTTTCCAACATAAATGCATTTTGCATCTCTTCGGACAAGATTTAATATCTCTTGGGAAACTAAATTATCATACAACACGACATCTGCTTCCTGCATTACTTGCAAAGCTCTTAAAGTTAGCAAATCACTATTTCCAGGTCCAGCACCAACTAAAATAATTTCGCCTATTAATTTGCTGGGCTCTTTAATGATTTTTTTTAAAATAGAAATTGCCTTTTTTTCTTTTCCATTAAGAACATATTGAACAAAAATACTATTAAATAATTTTTCCCAGAAATATTTTCTTTCCAAAAAATTAGAAAAATGATTTTTAACTATTGATCTCCATTTGCCAGCAATTCTGGCAACATCTCCCAATCTCATTGGAAGTATTGATTCAATTTTTTTTCTTAATAAACGCAGTAATACTGGTGCTGTTCCACTTGAAGAAAGAGCTACTATTAAAGGAGAACGATCAATAATAGAAGGAAAAATAAAAGAACATTTTGATTGATCATCTACTACATTGATTAATATTTTTAATTTATTACATTTTTTAAAAATTTTTTCATTTAACTTAGTATTACTAGTAGCTGCTATTACTAAAAAAATATTTTTTAAATAAGATATTTGAAATTCATTAGAAATCCAAGACACTTTTTTTTCAAATAATAAAGATCTAATTTCTGAACAAATATCTTTTGCAACAATATTCACTACAGCTTTTGCACATAATAACAACTTAATTTTATTAAAAGCAACTTCACCAGCACCAACCACTAATACATATTTATTTTTTAAATCTAAGAAAACAGGTAGATAGTCCACGTTGAACCTATAAATATAATAAAAAGTTTATATTAATTTTTAAAAATCATTATCAATTAACTTTGCAGAAATGCAAACATTAATATTTCATATATACTTTAAAAGCACTTGAAATATTAATGTATAAAATTTAAATATTGTTTTAATCGCACTCTTTATTGTTATGCAATCCACATTCACGCTTTAAACCAAAAAACCGTGTTTCTTCTTCACGCATGCCAGGTGTGTATTTTTTAGTAGTATGTACATCTCCTACGGATATATAACCTTCTTCTAATAAAGGATGATTATCTAAATTATTATTTTTTATATATTCATAGATTTTATGGTTAGACCAATCTAAGATTGGAAGAATTTTAAAAACTCCTCTTTGAATAGAAACATATGAAAGATTACTTCTGCTGCTAGATTGTACTTGACGTAATCCTGCAAACCATGTTTGGACTGATAATTTCTTTAAAGCTAAATTCATTGGCTCTATCTTATTAATTTTATTATATAAATCAATGCCTTTTAATCCTTGTTCCCACAATTTTCCATATCTTGCTTCTTGCCATGCTGGTGAAATATTTGATCGAAAAATTTTTAAATTTAGGTTGAATTTTTTTTTAATTAAATCAATAAAATGATATGTTTGAGGAAATAAATATCCTGTATCAATTAATACAATCGGAATATTTGGTTTTTGCTTAACAATAAGATGTAATAAGACAACTGATTGAATGCCAAAACTAGATGACATTATATGTATACCAGGTAAATTTTTAAATGCCCAAGATATACGTTCTTCTGCTGAATATTTCGATATTAACATATTACATTTAGACAAAAATTTTTTTTTTTTCAAAATTTAGCAAATTTATATTTTTTTTATCAATATCAGACATTTTTTCTCACTATTAATTCCAAAAATCGTGAATAGGATTTATCACTGCTTTTACAATTTTCTTTCTAATAACAAAATCACCAAAATCTTCATTTTCTTGACGATATATAGACCAATTTTTTATTAAAAAATCTAAATGAACTAAAATTTCCTTCTCTGTTATATTTTCTTGATATATCTTAGGAATTCTATTACCTATTTTATTACCACCTATATATAAATTATATCTACCTATAGATTTTCCAATTAAACCAATTTCAGATAACAAAGATCTTCCGCAACCGTTAGGGCATCCTGAAACACGTAAAATAATCATTTCATTATCTACACCATATTTTAACATGATGTTTTCTACTTTAGTAATAAAATTAGGTAACATCCGCTCTGCTTCTGCCATTGCTAAAGGACAAGTAGGAAAAGATACACATGACATAGCATTTTCGCGCAATTTACTGATCTTTTTAATTAAACCGTAGGATATTGCAATTTGTTCAATTTTGTTTTTATTTTCACTCAATATTTCTGAAATAATTATATTCTGATTAGATGTTAATCTAAAATTTCCTTTATGAATACTTGCAATTTTTAATAATCCTGACTTTAACAATTGATTATCATTATCACATATACGTCCATTTTGAACAAATACTGTCAAACTCCAATTGCCATTAACATCTTTTTTCCACCCTATTTGATCTCCTCTAGTATTAAAAGAATAAGGGCGAATAGGCTCAAAAGTAATATTTGCTCTTTTTTCAACTTCTTGCTTAAATAAATTTAATCCAAAGTTTTTTATAGTATATCGAGTTTTTGCATTTTTACGGTTGGTACGGTTGCCCCAATCTCGTTGTGTTGTAACTATCGACTTGGCGACAGATAGAGTTTTATCGATACCAATGTATCCTAATTCTAATGCGAGAAAAGGCCAAGTTTGTTTATTTCCATGAGTAATCGATAATCCCCCTCCTATCAATACATTAAAGCCTATTATTTTTTTATTTTCTACAATAGCTATAAAATTCATATCATTTGCATATAAATCTACATCATTGTGAGGTGGTATAACCACTGTTGTTTTAAATTTTCTTGGTAAATAAGTCTTTCCGAGAATAGGCTCATGATCAGTGCTAAGAATTTTTTTTTGATCTAACCAGATTTCTACATAGGCTTTCGTATGCGGCAATAAAAAATTAGAAATTTTTTGAGCCCACTCATAACACTCTTGATGAACTTCAGATTGCATAGGATCAGATGTACAGAGTACATTTCTATTTACATCATTAGCTGTTCCTAAAGAATCCAAACCTATTTGATGGAGTATTTGGTGAATGTTTTTTAAATCTTTTTTTAAAATTCCATGCAATTGAAAAGTTTGGCGATTAGTTAATCTAATAGTTTTATACAAAGTATTTGTGCTAGCGAATGAGTCAATTTTTATCCATTGTTTAGATGATATAACTCCACCAGGTAGCCTGCAGCGCAGCATCATAGCATAACGAGACTCTAGTTTCTGCTCGTTACGCTCTCTACGAAGATCACGATCATCTTGTTGATACATACCGTGAAAACGGATTAGTGAAACATTATCTCCACTAAAGCTATTAGTCACTTGATTTTTTAAATCATCTGAAATCGTTCCTCGAAGATAATTACTATTTTTTTTAATATGCTCTTCTTTAGTAAGATTTGAAGATAATTGTTTAAAATTTTTTGTCATTAATATACATCTCTTTGATAGCGTTTTTTTAAACGCAAATTATTTAAAAATTCATTAGAATCTTCTGTGCTCATGTTTCCATTTTGACTAATAATCTCTAATAAAGCTTTTTCTACATCTTTTGCCATTTTAGAAGCGTTGCCACATATATATATGTATGCATTTTCTTCTATCCAGCTCCATATTTCCTTTCCATATTCTTTTATTTTGTTTTGTACATATATTTTTTCTTCTTGATCTCTTGACCATGCTAAAGTGATCTTAGTGAGCAGACCTTTTTTTAAATACTTTTGCCACTCTATTTGATATAAAAAATCTTCAGTGAAATTAGGATTTCCAAAAAAAATCCAATTTTTTCCAGTCGAACCATCGTTATCTCGTTGCTGCATAAATGATCGATATGGAGCTATTCCAGTTCCTGATCCGATCATAATAATTGGTGCTTCTGTATTTTTAGGTAATCGAAAATTATTATTTCGCTCAATAAAAATTTTCACTGGATCATCAATATTTAATAGTTCCGATAAATAACCTGATGCCCCACCTAAATGCAAGCAACCAGATATAATTTTTTTTACAACACCAACTGTAATATGAATTTCATTTTCAACTTCATCTTGTGAAGAAGAAATAGAATATAATCTGGGAGTTAACGGACGAAGAATATTGATAAGTTTTTGAGAAGAAATTTTTTTAGGATAATCACTAATCATATTAATTAAAGGAGTATTTTTTATATAATTTTCTAATTCTTTTTCATGCGATGCAATTTCTTTTAAAAATTTGTTTTGTGTGATATCCGCATATTTTTTTACAATGTTTTTTGTATTACTAGTCAATTCAAAATTATTTTTTAGAGCATCAACAATATTTATTTTTTTATTTTTAATATTAATTATGTCAGATGCATTTATAGATAACAATTTCAAAAATTTTTGTACTAAATTATTATCATTTTGATACCATACTCCTAATGCATCTCCTGGTGTGTATTTCACGTTTAAATCACTAATATCTAATTCAATGTGACGAACATCTTTAGTTGAATTTCGACCAGTAATTTTTTGATTAGTTATAATTTTTGCTATACCAGGATTATATTTTGTGCACGTATTAATTTCATCGATAAAAACATCTTCTTTTAACAAATTAGAAGAACGAGAGGACATATCTATTTTTTCAAGGCTAGTTAATAATTTTTTAGACCATTGAATATAATCGTCTTCATATTCAATATCAACATCTAACCTATGAAGCAAATTTCTACCTCCTAATTCATTTATCCTTTTATCAAAATCTTTTCCAGCTTGACAAAAAAGATTATAAGAACTATCTCCTAATGCAAATATACTATACTTTAAATTGTTTAATTTAGGTGCTCTTTTAGACATAATAAATTTATATAAAGATAAAGCTTCTTCAGGAGGTTCTCCTTCACCTTGAGTAGAAATTATTAGTATTAAACACCTTTCATCTTTAATTTTTTTAAAATTATAATCAGCAGCATTAACCAAGTGAGTTTTTTTATTATTCTCATTTAAATACTTATTTAAACGCTCTGAAAGCGTTCTAGCATTACCAGTTTGAGAAGCTGATATAATTGTAATTACATGATTATCTATTTTTTTTTTCTCTAAAGAGAATATGTTTTTATTTTTTTTAAGATTAGAAAGATCTTGATGCGCTAAATTCCAAAAATACCCCGAAAGCCAAGCAAATTGAAGGTTAGAACAATTTTCTTCAATTTTTTTTAAAATCTCTATTTTCTCTAAACTTAATGGAAACATAAAATCGAAAGGATTTGCATTATTCATTATACTAAATACCTAAATTTCATTAAATTAAAATTAGAATAACTAATTTAATATAATTTACAGAAATTATCGATCTTTAGCTACTAATAAAAAACTAAAACTTTACATAAAAATGAAAATTAAATCATGTTCTAAATATTTTTAAAAACTAGAAAAATATTAATATAAAAATTTATTTTCTTTTTACTTAGTAAATTAATCCGATTTTTTACTAATATACTATAAAATATAAATTACACATTTATTTTCATAAAATAAGATAATTAAAAAACGCAAAATAAATAGTAGAAATTTCTTTTTTTTAACTAAAATATTAAGTGTTTATTTCAAAAATTATATATAATTTTAATATTCTAAAAATTTTATTACATATAAAAATTTCAAAAATATCAGGATAATTTAATTTTTAAATAAATAAAAAATGACAAATAAATTTATTAAATAATTTGATACAGATGAATTTTATATTATTTAATAAAAAATTATATTTTTATGCTAAAATAAGTGTAATTTAAATATATAAAAATCGAACGCAAGTGATTATTATTAATTATAGTAAATATAAGAACACTTTTATATAATTAAAAAATTTATTTTATCAAACATCTTAAAATAGAGTGTTTATACAAATAAATATCAAATTTTTAAATTGAATTATTTATATAAATTAAGTAAATTATTTATTATTTTATATAAATTTCAAAAACAATATTACATATTTTTACCATTTAGAATCATAATCATTGATAGAATATAATTTAACAAAATGATATCTTTAAAGAAAAATTTAACTGCATTATCGCTAAAATTTATATATATTTAAAATCTTTTCATAATTCATTTTTTAATATTATACATAAATCATAAAGTATTTCTAATTTTAAAAAAATCTTAATTTTTAAAGTAAATCAGTATGTTAAAGATAATATTAGTAATGTGCTCAATAATGAAAAACTAAATAAATATAAAAACTACTATTATTTAATTATCTTATATAAAATTTCTTTTTACTTAATTTAAAAAAATCAAGTGTTATTATTTGTGATAAACATTCTTATCAATTTTAATGTTTTTGTATACATGATAATTTAAAAATATCATTTTCCATTGAATTTGATTTTTTTTAACAATAAATAAAAATTTACATAGATTAATCTAAGAAATTATAATAAATATCAGACATTTAAGTATAGTAAAAGGAATGAATGATAAATCTAATCTACAGCGAAAATATTAATCATAAATTTCAAAATTAAAATAAAATATATAAATTAAATCGAATTTAATAAAGCTATATAAAATTTTCTAAAATTAATATTTTATCTTTAAAATTATTAAAATATAATAATATCTTAAAATTGACATGATAATGTTCCTTCTGAAGGTCTGAGTAAAATATTAAGCTGTAATATTATCTTAGATTATAAAAATTAGATTTTTGATAAATTAATTATTAATTTTAAATATTTATCTTTATTTTAAGAATAAACTTATTCTTTATCGTTTTATATTTCATTAAAATTGCTTTAAATGTATCTTAATTGAAAAATGTTAAATTTAACTTAGAATTAAAAATATTAAAGAAAATATAAAATATTTTTAAAAATAAATTATTTTAAATAATATTTATTTTTTAAGCATTAAAAGATCAATTTGGATAAAAAATGAAAAAAAAAATAATTTTTTTATGTATCATACTTTTTTCTTATACTACTTTTGCTTTAGAATTTAATCCTATAAAAGCATATAAAATAAGAAAAAAAAATATTTTTAATTCACCTGAAATAATACAATTTTTTTCTTTTTTATGCCCATATTGTTATGACCTTGAAAAAACATATAATATTAGAAAATTAATACGAAAAAAAATAAATCAAAATATTAAAATAAAAACATATCATGTGAATTTTTTAGGTGGAGAACTCGGAGAAATTTTAACAAAAACATGGATAATAGCTGAACAAATGGGAGTTGAAGAAAAAATAATAATACCTATCTTTAAAGGAGTTCAAGAAAGTCATACGTTAAATAATATTGATGATATTAGAGCTATATTTCTAGAAAAAACAGGAATAAGTATTCGTAAATATGATCAATTTTGGAATAGCTTTCTTGTCAAGATATTAGTTCAAAAAAATAACAAAGAAATAAAAAAGATAGACTTAAATTATGTTCCCGCTATGTTAATCAATGGAAAATATACTATTAAATATTCCAAATTAGAAACGTTATTTAAAAATCATTTTTCAAAAAACTATATAGAATTAATTAAATTTTTGTTACTAAAAAATAATAAAAACTAATTTTTTATTAATTAATTTTATATAATATAATTTTGTTATAAAGATCTGCTTGATAGAAATTATTTTGCAATGAAAAGCATTTTTAATAACCTCCCTAAGTATGTAATAATATGCTGAAATTAATATAAGGAAAAAATGTATCATATAAAAAACAAACCAGTAATTATAATAGATGGAACTTTATATTTATATCGATCATATTTTACGTTCCAATTTTTTGAAAAGAATCAAGAAAATCCATATGGAGCAATATATGGTATATTAAAAACAATAAAGAATATTTTGTTAAAGTGCTACAATTCAAAAAAAATTATTATTATATTTGATTCATCTGAAAAGACTTTCAGAAATAAAATATTTAATGCATATAAAAATAATAGACCTAAAATGCCTAATGCACTTTATATCCAAATAAAACCTCTTTTGCATATATTAAAAAATATTGGAATTAAAACTCTAAGAATTCCTGGGATAGAAGCAGATGATATTATTGGTAGTTTTGCATGTAAGCTTGAAGAATGTGGAGAAAAAGTATTAATCGTAAGTCATGATAAAGATATGATACAACTTCTAACAAATAACATTAGTATATTGAATACAAGTAATAATGAAATTATTACACCTAAAAAAATAAAGAAAAAATACGGTATTAATCCTCAAGAATTTATTGATCTTTTAGCATTGATGGGAGATAAATCTGATAATATTCCAGGAGTTCCTAAAATAGGTATAAAAACTGCGCTATTTTTACTGCAAACATTTTCAAATATTCAAAACATTTATAATAACATAGAAAAAATAAAACTTTTATCTTTAAGAAATGCCAAAAATATATCAAATCAACTAAAAATTTATAAAGATACTGCTTTTCTTTCATATAAATTAGCCAAAATAAAATTAGATGTCCCTATTTATATTAGTTCTGATGATATTATTTTAGAAGAAATATGTTTTAAAAAATTATCTAATACAATTAAAAAATATAATATTAAGCAAAAAAACAGTCATAATAATTCATTTTAAAACTATTTATACTGTTTATACCAAATATTTAATTGAGATTGTAATTTGGAAATACCTATTTTTTTAAATGATGAAAATAATTCTATATGGACGTCTTGTAAAAAAATTTTCAATTTTGTATAGACAATTTGAAATTGTTTTTTCTGTTGGGTTAATGTAAGCTTGTCACATTTGCTTAACAATATAAAAATAGGTATATTCTGGTTTATAGCTATATTAATAATGTATTGATCATAAATTTTCAAAGGATACCTAATATCCATTAAAAAAACTAAACCTTTTAAAGGTTTTCTTTTTTTTAAATAATTATATATTAATTTTTGCCATTTTAATTTAATTGACATCGGACATTTAGCATAACCATAGCCAGGAAGATCAACTATTCTAAAATTTGAAATAACTTGAAAAAAATTAATTAATTGAGTTCGACCAGGTTTTTTACTAGATCTAGCTAGTTTTTTTTGATTTGTTAAAGAGTTAATAGCACTAGATTTTCCTGAATTAGAATATCCAATAAAAGCTATTTCAATTCCATGTTCAATATTTATATCAGAAATTTTAGAAACACTTTTTAAAAAAAAAGTTTTATTATATATAATACTCACAATTTAACCTTAACTTTTAAAAAATCCATTAAAAAGTTTTATTTTGTATGTTAAAAAATATAATTTTTTTATTAATTGGTATTAAAAAAAATAATCCTCAAAATTTAATCTTTTCTAATACTTTATCAAAAAGATTTAAAGCATATCTACATTTTTAACAAGCAGAACTTTAAAGGAGAAAACATGCATCAAAAAATAAGAAATATTGCTATTATAGCACATGTTGATCACGGAAAAACTACATTAGTTGATCAATTATTACAGCAATCAGGTGCTTTTAAAAAACATGAAGAAAAAACCGAACGTATTATGGACTCCAATGACTTAGAAAAAGAAAGAGGTATTACAATAACATCTAAGAATACTTCCATAAAATGGAAAGAATATAAAATAAATATCGTAGATACACCTGGTCATGCCGATTTTGGTGGCGAAGTAGAACGAGTTATGTCTATGGTAGACTCAGTTTTACTAGTAGTAGATGCTTTAGATGGTCCAATGCCTCAAACGAGATTTGTCACTCAAAAAGCTTTTAAATACGGTCTTAATCCTATTTTAGTGATCAATAAAGTTGACCGAAAAAATTCTCGTCCCAATTGGGTTGTAAATCAGGTTTTTGATTTATTTGTGAGTCTTGATGCTAATGATCAACAGCTTGACTTTCCAATTATATATACCTCTGCAATTTTTGGCACTTCTGGATTAAATTATCTTAAATTAGAAAATAACATGACACCGCTATATGAAGCAATCATTAAATACGTGCCCGTACCTGATGTAGATCCTAATGAAAAATTTCAAATGCAGATTTCACAACTTGATTATGACAATTATCTAGGATTGATAGGTGTAGGAAGAATTAAGCAAGGTTCAATAAAGAATAATGATCTAGTTACTGTTATTGATAGTTTAGGCAATTATAAAAATGGGAAAATTAGCAAAGTACTAAACTATTTTGGAATAAAACGCATAGAAGTAGAAAAAGGAGAAGCTGGAGATATAATTGCTATTACAGGAATTAATAAACTAAATATTTCTGATACAATTTGTCATCCAGAAAGTTTAAAACCTCTTCCGATATTAAATATCGACCAACCTACAGTTAGTATGTTTTTTTCAGTGAATACATCACCTTTATCTGGAAAAGAAGGAAAATATATTACATCTCGTCAAATATTAAAAAGATTAAAAAAAGAAACTATGCATAATGTTGCTTTACAAATAAAAGAAACAAAAGATGCTAACATTTTTTCTGTATCCGGACGAGGCGAGCTACATTTATCTATATTAATTGAAAATATGCGACGTGAAGGGTTTGAACTAGAAGTTTCTCGCCCAAAAATTATTTTACGTGAAATAGATGGTGTTTTACAAGAACCTTTTGAATATCTAACTTTAGATATTGAAGAAAAACACCAAGGAAGTATTATGCAGTTCATAGGAGAAAGAAAAGGTGAATTAAAAAATATGTTTATAGATCAAAATAAAAGAGTGCGTCTTGAGTACATTATGTCAAGTAGGGCGTTAATAGGTTTTCGTTCCGAATTTATGAGTGTAACTTCTGGAACTGGAATATACTATACATCTTTTAGTCATTATTCAAAAAAACAAAAAAATGAAATTGGGCAAAGAAAAAACGGTGTTTTAATTTCTAACGGAAAAGGAATTGCTGTCGGATTTGCTTTATTTAATTTACAGGAAAGAGGTAAATTATTTTTAGGGCATGGAACTGAAGTATATGAAGGCCAAATAATAGGATTACATAATCGTTCTAACGATTTAACGGTAAATTGTTTAACAGGAAAAAAACTAACTAATATGAGAGCTTCCGGAACTGATGAAGCTATAATTTTAACCACTTATAAAAAATTTACTTTAGAAGAAGCATTATCATTTATTAATGACGATGAATTAGTTGAAATTACACCTAAAGCAATACGTTTACGTAAACGATATTTGAAAGAAAATGAACGAAAAAAATCAAATAGAAGTAAAAATAATTTAATTAATTAAAAATATTAAATTTTAAAAATTTTTATTAATTATATAATTCTATTTTTTCAATAGAATTATATAAATAATTAAGAATTAAAAAATATATTCATATTAAATGATCTGAAAATTACTTTTAAATAATTTTCTCTTTGAAAAATCAGGTTCTTAACAATTCAGAAATTAATACATTATGCTTCTTTTTTTGATGCAATAAACATAAATGTTCAGCGATAATAATGGTTTTCAAATCATTTATAGCTTTTTCAAAATTATCATTAATAATCAAATAATCATACTCTGAATAATGATTCATTTCATCTACAGCTTTTTCCATTCTCTTTGAAATAACTGTATCACTATCTTGACCTCTTGAACGCAATCTTTTATATAATATATCTTTGGATGGAGGAAGCAAAAAAATACTTCTTGCATTCGGTATTTTATATCTAATTTGATTTGCTCCTTGCCAATCAATATCAAGAAAAACATCAATTCCAGAAATTAACATTTTTTCAATGAATTTACGTGAAGTTCCATAATAATTGTTGAATACTTTTGCATATTCTAAAAAAGATTTTTGTTTAATCATGAATCTAAATTCTTTTTTAGATATAAAATAATAATGTTTCCCATGACATTCACCAGGTCTCATAATCCTAGTAGTATGAGATATAGACACTTGAATGTTATAAAAACATTTTGTTTTTAATAATCCCTTAATTAAGCTTGACTTTCCTGTTCCACTAGGAGCTGAAATAATAAAAAGAATACCTTGTGACATAATGTTTTTAAAAGTATCTTCTGAATTTTAAATAAATTTTTTAATTAATACTAAATATTATATAATAAAATTAAAATGTTTTAAAAAATATTAATTTTTAATTGAAAAAATTGTTTCAAATCCATAAATTCTAAAAATATTTTGAATATTTATAGATTTATTCAGTACTGCTTGTATCCAAGTTTCGTTAGAATATACATTAACTACTGATAATAAAAAACCGATTCTTAACCAATTATTTAATACTTTTGTTTCGATAACTGAACCAATTTTAGGATTTATTGTTTCTTTACTTGATAACAAATACAATGCATGCTTATTTAAATTTTTATAAAAAACTCGAGATATTATTTCTTGGCCATAATAACATCCTTTATTAAAACTGATTGCTTGAAGCTTATCTAAATTAACAGATTGTGGTAAGAATTTTTGAGACATAGTTTTTCCAATAATGGGATATCCTGCTTCCATATCTAATGCAATCCATTGTTTGCTGTTATTAAGTAAAATTTTTCTATTAATTTTTTCCTTAAATAATAAAAAATTTTTTAAAGATAAAACTAATAAAAATCGTTCACATGGATTTGAAAACCAAAGCATAGTTATTTCTTTATTGGAAACTACAGGTGCACTATCATCTGGTATTTCTTTAAATTGTTCGGATAAAAACAGCTTAGAATTTCTTCCAGATAATCCTAATAAAAATATATCATTTAATTGATGTATTTGAACCTTTAAAAAAACAGTATATTTTCTAAATTCTTGTATTTGTAAATCAAATAAACTTTTTTTTATAATGCAAGCGTATCCTTTTCTATAATGAAATAACAAAATAGTGCTATAGACTCTACCTTTTAAATTACAATAAGCACATATTTTATGATGTCTTTTTTTTAAAGAATCAAGGTCAATTGTTAATTGATTTTGAAGAAATTTTTTACTATCAAAACCATCTATATAGATAATAGACCATTTTTCAAGAGAAATTAATGTTAAAGGTAATTGAATTGATGAATAAACAACATTTTTTGAAAAATTAAATAGTGACATTATTTTCCTGAGCATTAGTAAAATATATTAATTAAAAACAAATAAATTTATAAAATTAAATATATAATAGAAAAAATTAATTTTTATATTCAAAACATCTTATAAATCATTATTTGTAAATTTTTAGAAGAACAAAAAATTATGATAGATATTAATACAATAAACAATCAAATTAAAACGTTAAATCATCGGAAAAATGATTTGAAGAGGTATCTTTGACTATAATTCAAAAAAATTAAGAATTTTAGAAATCGATTTAGAATTATTAAAACCTGAGACATGGAAAAAAAAAGAATCTATATATAAATTAAATAAAGAAAAAAACTTATTAAATATAATTGTCGATAATATAAACAAAATTGAAGCACAATTAAAAGAAACAAATATTTTTGTAGAGTTAGCTAAAGAAACAAAAGAAAATACAGTCATACAAGATATTATTACAGAAGTAGAAAAAATAGAAGAAAAAATTAAAAAACTTGAATTTTATCGTATGTTTTCAAAAAAATATGACAATTGCAATTGTTATATTGATATACAATCTGGATCTGGAGGAACAGAAGCACAAGATTGGTCAAAAATATTATTAAGAATGTATTTAAAATGGTGCGATAAAAAAAGATTTAAAACTGAAATTATTGAAGAATCTATTGGTGAAATAGTTGGAATTAAATACGCTACAGTTCAAGTATTTGGAGAATATGCTTTTGGATGGTTGAGAACTGAAACTGGAATTCATCGTCTTATTAGAAAAAGTCCATTTGACTCAGGAAATAGAAGGCATACATCATTTAGCTCAGTTTTTATATATCCAGACATAGAAGAAAAAATTAATATTGAAATTAATTCATCTGACTTAAGAATAGATGTATATAGAGCTTCTGGAGCGGGTGGTCAACACGTGAATCGAACAGAATCTGCAGTCCGAATCACTCATATCCCTACTAATCTTGTTACTCAATGTCAAAGCAATAGATCTCAGCATAAAAATAAAGAACAAGCAATGAAACAAATGAAATCAAAATTATATGAATTACAAAATCAAAAAAAAATAAAAAAGCAAAAAAAAATAGAAGATAATAAATCAGATATTAGTTGGGGCCATCAAATACGTTCTTATATATTAGATCATTCAAAAATTAAGGATATTAGAACAGGTGTAGAAAAACATGATATACAATCTGTGTTAAATGGTGATTTAGATGATTTTATCGAACACAGCTTAATATTAGGATTATAGAGGTTGAAATGTCAAAAGAAAAGAAAATAAGAAAAGAAAAATTAATTGAAATGAAAAAAAATGGATTTTCTTACCCAAATAATTTTAAAAAAAATATAAATTCTATTAAAATTCATAAAACATACGGAAAAAAAACAAGTCATGAACTTAAACAAATGAATGTTCAAGTCGCTATTGCTGGTCGTATGGTTAAAAAAAGAATTATGGGAAAAGCTGCTTTTTTTATATTACAAGACATAGAAGGACAAATACAAGTATATATACAAGAAAAATCAGTTACATCTAAATTTTATCATGAACATTTTAAAAAATTCGATATTGGAGATATTTTAGGTGTAGACGGTTACTTATTTAAAACACAAACACAAGAATTGTCTATTTATACTAAAAATATTACAATACTTACAAAATCGTTAAAATCTTTTCCTGATAAATTTCACGGATTATTAAATCAAGAGAAACGTTACAGAAAAAGATATTTAGATTTAATTAGTAACAGTCAAATATATAATATTTTTAAAAATCGATCAAATATTATTCAATTAATTCGCACGTTTATGTTGGAAAAAAAATTTTTAGAAGTAGAAACTCCGATGCTACATAATATTCCTGGTGGTGCTTCTGCTCGCCCTTTTAAAACTCATCATAATGAAATAAATAAAACAATGTACTTAAGAATAGCGCCAGAGCTATATTTAAAAAAATTAATTATTGGTGGATTTGAACGTATTTTTGAATTAAATCGAAACTTTAGAAACGAAGGAGTTTCTACTAAACATAATCCTGAATTTACTATGATGGAAGCATATATCGCTTATTCTGATTATCGATATATGATGAATTTTACAGAGAAATTATTACAAAAAATAGTAAGCGATTTATTTAATACTAATATAATCAAATATAAAGAATATTATATAAATTTCAATACACCTTTTTCTAAATTAACCATGAAAGAAGCTATTTTGAAATTCAATCCAAATATTTCTCTTTCTGATTTAAAAAACTTAAAAAAAATTAAAAAAATTGCAAATAATATCAACATAGAAATAAAAGAAACCTGGAGTATAGGTCAAATAGAAAATGAAATTTTTGAAAAAACAGTAGAAAAAAATTTAATTCAACCAACTTTTATTACTGAATATCCTGTAGAAGTATCTCCATTAGCTAGACGTAACAATGTTAATCCACAAATTACTGATAGATTTGAATTATTTATTGCAGGATATGAAATAGGTAATGGATTTTCAGAATTAAATGATCCAGAAGATCAAAAAAATAGGTTTTTAAACCAAATAAAAATGAAAGAAAAAGAAGAAAATGAAAGCATTTTTTATGATGCGGATTATATAGAAGCACTTCAATATGGCTTGCCTCCTACTTCAGGATTAGGAATTGGTATAGATCGTTTGATTATGATATTAACTAATCAAAAAAGCATTCGAGAAGTTATTTTATTCCCTGCTTTACGTTCACCTTTAAAGTAAAAAATTATGTTTTTATAATTAATATATATATTTAAAATTTAACAGGAGTAAAAATGCCTCAACTCATTTATCAAACTAAAAGTAATCTGAACATTAAAAATATAAAATATCTTATAAAAAAATATCAATCCCCATTTTGGATTTATGACGCAAATATCATTAATGATAAAATTCAATTATTAAAAAAATTTGATATTATTAGATTTGCTCAAAAAGCTTGTTCTAATATTCATATTCTCAAATTAATGAGAGAAAATAATTTGAAAGTAGATGCTGTATCATTAGGAGAGATTAAACGAGCTTTAGCAGCTGGATTTAAAAAAAACAGCGATGAAATTGTCTTTACTGCGGATTTATTTGACCAAGAAACATTGTCTGAAATTATTAAATATAATATTCCAGTAAATGCAGGTTCATTAGATATGTTAAAACAATTAGGAAGTATTTCCCCTGGTCATCGTATTTGGTTACGAATTAATCCTAAGTTTGGTTATGGTCACAGTAAAAAAACTAATACTGGAGGAGAAAATAGTAAACATGGAATTTGGGATCCTCATTTAGCTATACCTATTATAAAAAAATATAATTTAAAACTTATTGGTTTACATATGCATATTGGCTCTGGTGTAAATTATAAACATTTAAAAAAAGTTTGTCATGCAATGCTACAAAGTGTAATTCAAATAAATCAAAAAATAACATATATTTCTGCTGGAGGTGGTTTACCAATACCTTATCGATTCAACGAAGAACCTATTGACGTGGAAAAATATTTTGCTTTATGGAATAAAGCAAGAGTAAAAATTTCTCAATTTTTAAAAAAACCCATTCAATTAGAAATTGAACCAGGTAGATTTTTAGTTGCAGAATCAGGAATATTAGTATCGCAAGTAAGAGCAATTAAAAAAATGGGGAACAAAAATTTTGTTTTAATTGATGCAGGATTCAATGATTTGATGAGACCGACTATGTATGGGAGTTATCACCATATATCTATAATCCCGTCAAACAATCGAGAGATTGACGAAAATAAAACCATTGAAACAATAGTAGCAGGTCCACTATGTGAATCAGGAGATATCTTTACACAAAAAGAAGGTGGTCATATAGAAACTAGGCAATTACCATTAATGAAAATAGGAGATTATTTAATTTTTCACGATACAGGCGCATATGGCGCATCTATGTCATCTAATTATAACACTAGACCGCTTATTCAAGAAATATTAATAGAAAATAATACTTTTAAAACTATCAGAAGAAGACAAACTTTTAAAGAACTATTAAGTTTAGAACAATAATACATTTTTAGAGGTATTTATAAAAAGAGAGTAAAATATGTACATTATTTTTCCAAAAATTAATCCCATTATTTTTTCTATTGGTCCTTTTACTGCTCGCTGGTATGGTCTTATGTATGTTATTAGTTTTATTTTCGCTCTTTTATATGGAAAAAAATTGTTAAAAAAAAACAAAAAAAATCAAAATAGAATCTTTTCTATACACTGTTTTTTTAGGTTCTTGCATTGGAGGTAGAATAGGATATATAATTTTTTATAATTTTTCATATTTTTCTAAACATATGTTATGTATATTGCATGTTTGGGAAGGTGGTATGTCTTTTCATGGAGGGTTAATAGGGGCAATTATTAGCATGTATTATATTTCTATAAAACACAAAATTAAAATTTTTATTCTTTCAGACTTAGTAACTGCTCTAACGCCTTTTGGTTTAGGCGCTGGAAGATTAGGAAATTTAATTAACGAAGAATTATATGGACGTATCGCGATTAATTTTCCATATGCAGTACTTTTTCATAGCACAAAAAATCAAGATTTAGCACTAGCATTAAAATTTCCCCAATTACAATCAATAATAGAAAAATATGGAACATTACCTCGTCATCCTTCTCAAGTTTATGAATGCATTTTAGAAGGAGTTTTGCTGTTTTTAATAATATACTTATATAATCAAAAAACAAGACCTATAGGAAGTAGTAGCGGTTTATTTTTAGTGAGCTATGGAATATTAAGAATTATTTCTGAAGTATTTCGAGAACCTGATCCTCAAATTGGGCTAATTCAAAATTGTATTACAATGGGTCAAATTTTATCAATTCCAATGATTATATTTGGATTAATTATTATATTTATATCTTTTTACAAAAAATCTAATTTTGAGACGTTATGAAAAAATACTTACAGTTAATAAAAAAAATAATTAAATATGGAAAATTAAAAAACGACCGCACTGGTACAGGAACACTATCTATTTTCGGACATAATATAAGATTTAATTTAAGAAAAGGATTTCCTCTTGTTACAACAAAGAAATGTCATACACCCGCTATTATTCATGAACTTTTGTGGTTTCTCAAAGGAGAAACTAATATTAAATATTTGAATGAAAATAAAATATTTATTTGGAATAATTGGGCTGATCAATTTGGAAATCTTGGTCCTATTTATGGAAAACAATGGCGAAGTTGGAATGCATCAGATGGAAAAAAAATTGATCAAATAAAAAACGTAATAAAAAAATTAAAAAAAGATCCTAATTCTCGTAGAATATTAGTGTGCAGTTGGAATGTTGGAGAAATAGATAAAATGTCTTTACCTCCTTGTCATGCATTATTTCAATTTTATGTATTTCAAAATAGATTAAGTTGTCAATTATATCAACGTTCTTGTGATGTTTTTCTGGGGTTACCATTCAATATAGCAAGTTATGCAATGCTTACGCATATGATAGCACAACAGTGTAATTTTGAAGTTGATGAATTTATATGGACAGGTGGTGATATTCATTTGTATAAAAATCATCTTGCATTAGCTAAAAAACAACTTCTTCGAAATCCTCGAAAATTACCACAATTAATAATATTAAAAAAACCTAATTCATTGTTTGATTATGTTTTTGAAGATTTTAAAATTATTAATTATAATCCTCATCCTGCCATTCGCGGCGAAATATCTGTATAAAATCTTAATAATTCATTTCTTTATTCAAATAAAGTATTTTAAAAATAGGATTAATATAATTAAAAAAATGAAAAATATATATATTAAGACTTGGGGTTGTCAAATGAATGAATATGATTCGTCTATGATAACAAAAAATTTAGAAAGTACAGGTCAATATTTAATTACTGAAAACTGTGAGCAAGCAGATATCTTAATTTTAAACACTTGTTCAATAAGAGAGAAAGCTCAAGAAAAACTTTTTCACCAATTAGGAAGATGGAAAAAATTAAAAGATAAAAACTCTAATATTATTATCGCTGTTGGCGGTTGCGTAGCAACACAAGAAGGCGAAGAAATTTTTAAAAGATCTAGATATGTAGATATTATATTTGGTACTCAAAGTTTACATAAATTACCTAAAATGATTGATGAAGCAGAAAAAAACAAAAAATTTGTTATTGATATTAGTTTTCCTAAATTAGATAAATTTAATTATTTTTTACCAAACAAAAGTACAGGATATACAGCATCTGTTTCCATCATGGAAGGTTGTAATAAATATTGTTCATTCTGTGTAGTACCATATACAAGAGGAAAAGAAATTAGTCGACCGTCTGACGATATTTTATTTGAAATCACAAATTTAGCTGAAAATGGTATAAAAGAAATTAATTTATTAGGACAAAATGTAAATGCATATGAAGGCCCAACTTTTGATGGAAAAATTTGTTTTTTTTCTGAATTATTACGATTGATTGCTGAAATAGATGGAATTGAAAGGATTCGTTTTACCACAAGTAATCCACTTGAATTTAGTGACGATATTATTGAAGTATACAAAGATACGCCCAAATTAGTTAGTTTTTTACATTTGCCTGCACAGAGCGGTTCTAATAAAATATTACAACTTATGAAAAGATCATATACTACTGAGGAATATGAAAAAATCATTGAAAAACTAGTCAAAGCACGTCCAAACATTCAAATTAGTTCTGATTTTATTGTCGGTTTTCCAGGGGAATCTAAAGAAGATTTTGAAGAAACTATCAATTTTATAAAAAAAATTAATTTTGATATGAGTTATAGCTTCATATATTCAAGTCGACCAGGAACACCCGCGTCAGAAATGAAAGATGAAATTGATCTTCAAGAAAAAAAAGAACGTTTGTATATATTACAAAACTGTATTAGTAAACAAACCATGTCTTGGAGTAGAAAAATGCTGGGAAGCCAGCAACATATTTTAGTAGAAGGTGAGTCAAAAAAAAATCCTAGACAATTATATGGAAAAACAGAAAACAATAGAATTGTTAATTTCTATGGACCACGAAAAACGATTGGCCAATTCGTTAAAGTTAAAATAAATGAAGTACATACTCATATTTTGAATGGCACTTTATTATAAAAAATATATGAAAAAAAAAATTGTTTTATTTTAAACATACAAATAAATTGTAAAAATAAAAAAAAAATACCAAAAAAAATAATGTTTGAGAAATGGATAAGAAAAGTATTATACAAAAAAAACATTACCATTATTACTATTAGAATAGTAGATGAAACAGAAATAAAAAATTTAAATTTCAAATACAGAGGAAAAAATTGTTCGACAAATATTCTATCTTTTCAATTAAATTTTTTTATACAGAAAAATATAAGATTATTAGGGGATTTAGTTTTGTGTAAAAAAATTATAGAAAAAGAATCTATACAATACAAGAAAACATTAGAATCTCGCTGGGCCCATATGATTATACATGGTGTTCTGCATTTATTAGGATATGATCACAAAAATTGTAAAGAACAAGAAATTATGGAAAAAATAGAAAATAAAATCATGTTATCTTTAAATTATGACGAACCATATTACTAAAAAATTAATAATTATTGACAAAAATTATTTTAACCTAAGATTTTCTAACATAGAATAGTAAAATATATTTTTAAAATAGATAACTAAATATTATGAGTGAAAAAGATGCAAAAAGCTTAGAAAAAATTAACAAAAAAGGTTTTTTTTCTATTTTATTAAATCATATATTTCATGATGAACCTAAAAATAGAGAAGAATTACTCGCGTTAATTAGAGATTCGGAACAAAATGAACTAATTGATCAAGATACATGTGATATGTTAGAAGGTGTAATACATATTGCAAAGAAAAAAATTAAAGAAATAATGATACCTAGAACACAAATGATAATATTAAAATTAAATTATAATTTAAATAAATGTCTTGATATCATTTTAGAATCTGCACATTCACGTTTTCCAGTAATGAATAGCGATAAAAACTATGTAGAAGGGTTTTTGATAGCAAAAGATTTATTATCATTTATGAAAAACTCAAATAAAGATTTTCATATTAAAAATGTATTAAGACCAGCAGTCGTTGTTCCTGAAAGTAAATATGTGGATCAAATGTTAAAAGAATTTCGTTTAAAAAGAACACATATGGCAATAGTAATAGATGAATTTGGAGGGGTTTCTGGATTAGTAACCATAGAAGATATTTTAGAATTAATAGTTGGAGAAATTGAAGATGAGTACGATGAAGAAGAAAAAATAAACATTCGTAAATTACAAGAAAATATATTTTCTATCAAAGCACTTACCGAAATAAAAGAATTCAATGATTTTTTTAAGACTCATTTTAGCAGCGAAGAAGTAGACACTGTTGGTGGATTAGTAATGAAAGCATTTGGACATTTGCCTAGTTATGGAGAGGACATTAATATCAATGGATACAATTTTAAGATATCTTCAGCAGATAGCAGAAAAATCATACAAATACATGTCACCATTCCAGAAAACAAAACTTTAAAATAAAACATAAAAAATATCTTATTATCTTATGTTTATTTAAGATATTTATATTCATAAAAATTATTTTTAATACAAATGAATCTAAAATTTTAATCGCTTATTTAAAATTGATTAAAAACAATGTTTTATCTTTTTTATAAAATTAAAATTTTTATCTATTTTAAAAAAATATAAAAATTATTCTAGAGAAAAATTATGGAACAAGAATATTGCCCGAAAAATATTGAAAAATATGTGCAAAAATACTGGAAAGATAATAAAACTTTTCATGTTTATGAAGATAATACAAAGGAAAAGTATTATTGCCTTCCTATGCTCCCGTATCCATCTGGAAGACTGCATATGGGACATGTTAGAAATTATACTATTAGCGATGTCATTGCAAGATATCAGAGGATGTTAGGAAAAAACGTTTTACAACCTATTGGTTGGGATGCATTTGGATTACCTGCAGAAGAAGCCGCTATTAAAAACAATATAGAACCATCATCTTGGACATATAAAAATATTGCATATATGAAAAAACAGCTGGAGTTACTAGGTTTTAGTTATGATTGGGATAGAGAAATAACTACGTGTAATCCAGAATATTATAAATGGGAACAATGGTTTTTTATTCAATTATATAAAAAAAAATTAGTTTATAAAAAAAATAGTTTTATAAATTGGTGTCCTCATGATAAAACTGTATTAGCGAATGAACAAGTTATTAATGGTTGCTGCTGGAGATGTCAAAGTACTATTGAAATAAAAAAAATACCGCAATGGTTTATAAAAATTAGACATTATGCAGAATCTTTATATAAAGATTTAGATCAATTAAAAAACTGGCCTGAAAAAGTAAAAAATATGCAAAAAAATTGGATTGGCAGATCAAAAGGATTTGAAATTTTTTTTAACATCCAAAACACCAACAAAAAAATTAAAATATTCACTACTAGAATAGATACTATAATGGGGGTTACATATATTGCGATATCTCCTTTTAACAAGTTTTCTATATATCTTTCAAAAAAAAACAAAACACTAAAACAATTTATCGAAAAACAAAACAATGCAAATTTTTCTAGAGAGGAAATAGAAAAAATAAAATTTCAAGGAATAAATACTAACATGTTTGCTGTTCATCCTATAACACAAAAAAAAATACCTATTTGGATAGCAAATTTTGTTATTAATGGTTATGGTTCCGGGGCAGTTATGTCAGTTCCCGGACACAATGAAAACGACTGGAACTTTGCTATAAAAAATAATCTAAAAATTAAATATGTTATTCAGAAATCTACTAAAAAAAATATAAAATTAGTTGAAAAAAAATTTTTTCCTGAAAAAGGAAAATTAATTAACTCGAGGGAGTTTGATCAGCTTAATTATGATGATGCAACTAAACAAATAAAAAAAAAATTATCAGAAGAAAAAAAGATAAAAACAAAAATTGTTTATAAATTACAAGATTGGTGTATATCTAGACAACGTTACTGGGGAGCACCTATTCCAATGGCCACATTAAATAATGGAAAGATCGTTCCAATACCAGAACAAGACTTACCTGTTTTATTACCAGAAAATAAAAAAGATTTTAATTTATTAAATAATCCTTCAAATAATCAATCTAGTTACTATAATACTTCTGTTAATCATCAAAATGCAATTCGAGAAAAAGATACTTTTGATACATTTATGGAGTCTTCTTGGTATTATGCAAGATATACCTGTCCTCATTTTAAAAAAGGAATGATTAATCCTTTAGCATCAAAATATTGGTTACCTGTAGATCAATATATTGGAGGAATAGAGCATGCTATTATGCATCTCATGTATTTTAGATTTTATCATAAATTGTTACGTGATTTTAAACTTGTTCCATTTGATGAACCAGTAAAAAATTTAATATGTCAAGGAATGGTTTTATCAGAAGCATTTTATCAAATTGGTAAAAATAATGAGCGTAATTGGATTCATAAATCTAATGTCAATATTCAAAAAAATATAAAAGGAGAAATTGTTAAAGCACAAGATAAGATGGGAAAAGAAATTATATATGCTGGAATGATTAAAATGTCTAAATCTAAAAATAATGGCATTGAACCAGAACTAATTATAAATAATTATGGAGCCGATACAATTCGATTATTTATTATGTTCGCTGCTCCTGTAGAAGCATCATTAGAATGGAGTGAATCTGGACTAAAAGGCGTTTACCGATTTTTAAAAAAACTATGGAAATTATCTTTTGATTACATTCAAACAAAACACAAATATAGAAATATAAATTTTAATTTATTAAGTAAAAAACAAAAAAACATGTGTCATATATTACATAAAACAATCTATCAAGTTTCTGATGATATTAGTCGTAGACAATCTTTTAATACTGCTATTGCTAAAATAATGGAATTAGTAAATATATTAAGAAAGTTTAAATTAGAAAGTGAAGAAGATAAATGTATTATGAAAGATTCATTAATATCAATCACAAAAATGCTTTATCCATTTACGCCGCACTTATGTTTTATGATATGGAAAAATTTAAATAAAAGCTTTTTAATAGATCATGAAAAATGGCCGATTTTTCAAAAAAATTTCTTGTTAAAAATAAATGATATATTAGTTGTTCAAATTAATGGGAGAAAGAAATTAACTATAGAAATACCAGATAACCTTATAAAAAAAGAAATTATTTCTTATGTTAAAAATAGTTCATTATTGCAGAAAAAATTAGAAAACAAAAATATAAAAAAAATAATTTATATTCCGAAAAAAATAATTAACTTTGTAATATAAAAAATTTTTAAAATGGTATGTACTTATGAAATTTATACACACAGAAGAATTAAAAAAAAAATAATCAAAAAACTAAATTTTTTTTATATTCTCTTAGGAGAAGATTTAATTTTACTGAATAATAATCAGAAAATAATATTAAATTTTGCTAAAAAAGAATACTTTAAAGAAAATTATATTATTAATATCGAAAAAAACACAGATTGGAATAAAGTTATAAATTTTTATAATTCAAATGATTTATTTTTTAAAAAAAAAGTTTTAGTGATAAATTTAACTATAAAAATTTTTAATTCTGTATTGATAAAAAATATAAAAAAATTATTTTTTATTAAAAATATCGATATATTAACAATAATTAAATTTAATCAATTGTCTAATAATTTCAAAAACTATTTATCAACACAAAAAAAAGTATTTAATATTGATATTATATGGTGTTTTACACCATATGGTACAAATTTTAAAAACTGGTTAAGATATGAAATAAAAGATAAAAAAATAGAAATTACTAAAAATGCTTTTTTTTTATTATTCAAAAATTATGAAGGTAACACTTTGTTTATATATCATATATTAAACATGATAATACTTATATGGAAAAATGAAAATGTTACTTCGCAAAAAATTAAGTATATTATTAATGAATTTGCTGTTTTTACTCCGTCAGACTGGGTAAATGCAATTTTCTACAATGAAATAGAAAAAGCTTTTTATATACTAGATATTTTTCGAAAACAAAAATATAATCCTCTTATTTTAACAAGAGCTTTGCAAAAAGATTTATTAAAATTAATTTACATAAAACGTGAAAAGATAACAAATATAAATTTATTTTTTAAACAAAATAAAATTTTTTTTAATAGATTAAAATTCTTTAAATTTGCAATTAAATCAATAAATTTTGATAATTTTCTTAAAGTAATTAGAATTTTGTTACAAATAGAGATGAAAATAAAAGAAGAATATAATTCTGATATATGGATAGAATTAAAAACATTAATATTATTACTATCTTTAAACATAAAAAAAATTAAAACATAACAAAAATGAAAAAAATACATGCAATATTTGGGGGCAATTTTGATCCTATTCATTATGGACATATTCTTTCCGCAGAAAAATTAGCAAAAGAAATTTCAATAAAAAAAATTATATTATTACCTAATGAAAATCCTCCTCATCGATCTAAAACTAAAACATCTCTAATGCATAAACTAAAAATGATCGAATATGCTATTCAAGATAAAAATTTATTTGAAATTAGTTTATTAGAAACAAAAAAAAAAAATTCTATACTATAGAAACATTAAAAAAAATAAGACTAAAAATCGGATTTTTACAACCGTTATGTTTTATAATAGGAGAAGATCATATAAATCATTTAAATATCTGGAAGAATTGGAAAGAAATATTATCATACGCTCATTTATTGATTCTTCCACGAAAAAGCATAAAAAAATATAATAACGAACTAGACAAGTGGATTTCCTTACATACGATTAAAAATACAAGTTATCTACATCAGAAATCATGCGGATTTATCTTTTTTTCATCTATACCAACTATAGAAATTTCTTCTACTCAAATAAGAAAAAATTTTGCTAATGGTGAAAGTTTAAATGGATTGCTACCTAAAAAAGTAGAAAAATATATTATTTTAAAAAATTTATATTAAAAATTAGTTTATTTTAAAAATTTTAGATAGTTAAATTGGTACACGATGAAAAAAACAAAAATTATATTAAACTTAATTGGACTTAAATGTCCAGAACCAATTATGGTAATTCGAAAAACAATTAGAAAAATAAAAAAACATGAAACTATATTAGTTATATCAGATGATCCATCCACTAAAAGAGATATTCCATATTTTTGTAAATTTATGAAACACCAACTTATCGAATATTTTATTCATATAAAACCATATCGTTATATATTAAAAAAAGGAATTAATTAAAATATACTGTATAAAGTTAATATGAACTTTAAATAATTAAATTTTAAAAAATTAATATACACACAAAGTGTGTATATTAATTGAATTTTTATAATATTTTCAAAAAATTAAATATTAGTTAATAAATTTAACATTCTTCTCAAAGGTTCTGCAGCACCCCATAGCAATTGATCTCCTACGGTAAAAGCTGAAAAATATTTCTCTCCTATACTAGATTTTCTTAATCTTCCTACTGGTATATTTAATGTACCAGTCACTGCAGATGGAGTTAATTTAGATATTGTTTCTTGCATATTATTTGGAATTAAATTAACCCATGTATTATGATTAGCAATGATTTCTTCTATATTTTTTAATGAAACATTTTTACTTAATTTCATTAAAATTGATTGACTGTGGCATCTTATTGAACTTATACGAACACATATTCCATCTATTTTTATTATATTCTTAGAATTTAATATTTTATTTGTTTCAAATTGCCCTTTCCACTCTTCTTTACTTTGGCCTGTTCCCATATCGCTATCTATCCATGGTATTAAACTTCCAGCTAAAGGAACAGAAAAATTTTTTAATGGAAAATTATTATCTTGAATTATTTTTGTAACTTTTTTTGTAATTTCTAAAATTGAACAAAAATTATTAGATAAATCTTCAGAGACAGCATTATATAATGAACCCATTTGTTTTAATAATTCAATTACATATTTAGCACCTGCTCCTGAAGCTGCCTGATAAGTAGATACATAAATCCATTCTATTAAGTTTTCTTTGAATAACCCACCTAGAGCTATAAGCATTAAGCTGACAGTACAATTACCACCTACGAAAGTTTTAATACCATGACTTATAGCTTGATTAATCGATTCTAAATTAATGGGATCTAGCACAATAACAGAATCATCTTTCATTCTTAAAGTAGAAGCAGCATCTATCCAATAACCATTCCAGTTATTTTTTCGCAATTTAGAATAAATAGAATCAGTATACGATCCTCCTTGGCATGTCACAATAATATCCATTTCTTCTAATAGATTAAGATTATAAGCATTTTTAAGGTTTTTAAATGTTATGTTATTTATAGTAGGTCCATTTTGACCTATTTGAGAGGTTGAAAAGAAATGAGGAATAATTTTTGAAAAATCATTTTCTTCAATCATTCGATTTAATAAAACTGAACCTACCATACCGCGCCAACCAACAAATCCAACAGATTTTATCATTAATAAACGTACGGAGTTTTTAAAAAACAAAATTTTTATTGAACTATAACAAAAAAATTTTTAGTAAAAACTTTCCGACCTCCGAAAATAAATATAGTTATTGTATAATTTTATAAGGGATAACTATTTACGAAAAGATTAAATCTTATTTGAATTTTAATATACTATAAAATTATATATTTATTAAAAATAATATTGATATATATTAAAATATTTATATAGTGTAGAAAATTTATATTATTTTTATATAGACTATATAGTTAAAAAATTCATATCTAAACAAGGATATAATAAATTAAAATGACCGAAATAATCTCTACAACTATATTATTAATATTAATAATGGATCCCTTAGGCAATCTACCTGTCTTTATGACAATACTAAAAAATTTAAATGCAAAAAGAAGAAGAATAGTAGTTATACGAGAAATGATTATAGCTTTAATTTTCATGCTATTATTTTTATTTATCGGAGAAAAAATACTTAATATTCTTAATTTAAAAACTGAGACAGTATCAATATCTGGTGGTGTCATTTTATTTTTAATTGCTATTAAAATGATTTTTCCTTCTGAAGAAAACAGTGGAATATCTTCTAACGAAGAACCGTTTTTAGTGCCATTAGCAATCCCATTGGTTGCAGGACCATCTTTATTAGCTACATTAATGTTGTTATCTCATCAATATTTACATCACATGTCATATTTAGTAGGATCTTTACTAATAGCATGGTGTTTTACTATTATAATATTATTATTGTCAGGTTTTTTTTTAAAATTATTTGGTTCTAAAGGTGTAAATGCTTTAGAACGATTGATGGGTTTAATACTAATTATGCTTGCAACTCAAATGTTTCTTGATGGAATTAGAACATGGTTTCAAAATTAAATAAATTTTTATTTTAAAAATTAATTTTTTTATTTAAAGATAAAATATTATCTATTTTATACTACCTTTTATTAAAACTAACTAATAACAGGTAGAAGTATATCATTAAAATTTTGATAAAAATTAAATTCAAAAAGAGGTTTTTGTGAAAATACAAAATATAAATGAAATAAATATAACAGAAAAAAGAGTTTTAATAAGATGCGATTTAAACGTTCCTATTCAAAATGGAGTTATTCAATCTGATGCTAGAATATTGGCTTCACTTCCTACAATTGAATTAGCTCTTCAAAAAAAAGCGAAGGTAATTGTTATGTCGCATTTAGGAAGGCCAAAAAGTGAATCTTATGAAAAAAAATATTCGTTATTTCCTGTATTTGAATATATAAAAAAAAAAATAGACTACACTAAAGTATATTTTACGGAAAATTATTCAAAAATTGACTTAATTAATCCAGGAGAACTATTAATTTTAGAAAACGTTCGTTTCAATTCAGGTGAACTTAAAAATGATAAAATTTTATCTAAAAGATATTCTAAATTATGCGATATTTTTGTCATGGATGCTTTTGGCGCAGCACACAGGAAACAAGCTTCAACATACGGTATTGGAAAATTTGCAAAAATTGCATGCGCCGGTCCTCTTTTAATATCTGAAATAAAAATGCTGAAAAAAGCGTTAAAAAACCCAAAACGCCCTATGGTGTCTATAGTAGGAGGATCTAAAGTTTCAACTAAATTTAATGTATTAAATAATTTATGTGATATTTCAGATACTGTGATAGTAGGAGGTGGAATAGCTAACACTTTTTTAGCAATTGATTACGATGTAGGTAAATCATTACACGAACCAGAATTTATATTAATAGCAAAAAAATTACGTGATAACTATAATAATATTATTACGCCAATTGATTCTCGTGTCGGAAAGAATTTTTCTGAAACAGAACAATCTATAATTAAATCACCGTCAAAAATTAAAAAAAACGAAGAAATTATGGATTTTGGTGATAAAACTATAAAAAAAGTTGTTAAAATAATTGAAAAAGCAAAAACAATTATTTGGAATGGGCCGGTAGGAGTATTTGAATTTCCGAACTTTCGTATAGGGACAGAAAAAATCGCTAAAGCGGTCGCAAACAATTCTAACTTTTCAATAGCTGGAGGCGGCGATACACTATCTGTTATTGATATGTTTTGTATCAAAGATAAAATTTCTTATATTTCAACAGGAGGTGGTGCATTTTTAGAATTTATTGAGGGAAAAAAATTACCTGCAATAGATATGTTAGAAAAAAATTTTTCTCAACAATAACCAAATAATATTTTTTAATTTAAAAATTTAAATAATAGGAAATAATTTGAATAATTTAAACTCTATTCAACCTGGTGTTGTAACAGGTGACGAATGTCAAGCGATATTTAGATTGGCTAAAAAAAAACAATTTGCAATACCAGCAGTAAATTGCATAGGCACTGATTCAATTAACGCTGTATTAGAAACAGCTTCTAAAATAAAATCTCCGGTTATTATACAATTTTCTTATGGAGGAGCTTCTTTTATTGCAGGTGGTTCTGAAAAGATATTCAGAAAAAATCAAGAACGAGCTATAAAAGGCGCTATATCAGGAGCTAGACATGTACATTTAGTTGCAAAAAACTATAATATTCCGATTATACTACACACTGATCATTGTCATAAAGAAATATTACCATGGATTGATGGGTTAATTAAAGAAGGCGAAAAACACTATGAAATTTATAAAAGACCTCTTTTTACATCACATATGATTGATCTATCGAAAGAAACACTAGAATATAACATTTCAATTTGTACTTCATATTTAAAAAAAATAAAAAAAATTAATATGATATTAGAAGTTGAATTAGGATGTACAGGTGGAGAAGAAGATGGAATAGACAATAGTAAAATTAATAAAGAGTTGCTTTATACTGAACCTAAAGATGTTAATTACGCATATGAAAAGTTGATTAAGATTAGTAAAAATTTTACTATAGCTGCTGCATTTGGAAATGTACATGGAGTTTATAAAACCGGAAATATTCATTTAAAACCTAGTATTCTCAAAGAATCACAAAAATATATTAGTTTTAAACATAATTTAGAAAAACTACCATTAAATTTAGTATTTCATGGAGGATCAGGATCAAATCTCAAAGAAATTAAACAATCTATTAAATATGGCGTAGTAAAAATGAATATTGACACTGATATACAATGGGCTGCTTGGAAAGGTGTTCTAAACTTTTACAAAAAAAACAAAGATTTTTTGCAAAGTCAAGTAGGAAATATAAAAGACAATAATCAACCAAATAAAAAATATTATGATCCAAGATCTTGGATAAATCAAGCAAAAGAATCCATGTCTATAAGGCTAGAAAAAACATTTCAAGAGCTAAATGCTTCAAATATTTTACAAACACAATAAATAATTTATTTTTAAATACGGGGAATAAATAAAAATATTCTCCGCAAATTATCGACAGGAATTAATATAATAAAATTCTTAAGAAATTAATTTAATATAATTAAGATATTTTAAACTATATATTTATTATCATAAATCAAAGAGGTGACAATGGATGAGCTTAACGTAGTAAGCGATATCAACCATGCAGGTAATTGGTTAATACGAAATCAAGAGCTATTATTTGGATACATAATTAATTTAACATCATCTATTGTTATTTTAATTTCTGGTATGTTTGTAGCAAAAATAATATCAAATGGAGTTAATAAAATTTTAATTACCCGAAATATTGATGCTACTATTGCAGGTTTTCTTTCTGCATTAATGAGATATATTATTATTACATTTACATTGATCGCTGCATTAGGGAGAATAGGTGTTCAAACAACTTCTGTTATTGCTATATTAGGCGCTGCTGGCATGGCTATCGGATTAGCATTACAAGGTTCGCTTTCGAATTTTGCAGCAGGAGTTCTATTAGTTACACTAAGACCTTTGAAGACAGGAGAATATGTAAATTTAGGAAATGTATCAGGAACGGTTTTAAATATTCATATTTTTTATACAACATTACGCACTTTAGATGGAAAAATTGTAGTTGTTCCAAATAATAAAATTATTTCTGGAAATATTATCAATTATTCAAGAGAACCTGCTCGAAGAAATGAGTTCTCTATTAGCGTTGCATACAATACAGATATTGATTTAGTTGTCAAAGTATTGAGAAAAGTTATAGAAAATGAAGATAGAGTGATAAAAGATAGGGATATTATAATTGGTTTAAGTGAGTTAGCACCGTCTTCTTTAAATTTTATTATACGATGCTGGAGTAATACAGATGAATTAAATTCTGTATATTGGGATTTAATGGCTGCATTTAAAAAAGCACTAGATAAAAATAACATTAATATTCCTTACCCACAAATAGATGTTCATCTTTATAAAAAAAAATAAAAAATTTAATTTTTTAATATTTTATTTTTTATAATTTTTTTTAGGAACAAAAGGTTTTTTTATGTTTTTTTTATATAAATTTAATCAATTAAATACATTATTTTTAAAAATATGTAAAGTTATTCAAAAAAATCCAATACCATATATCTTTGAAAAAGAAATTATTATTCATGATAACGAAGTGCTGTTTGAATACCTTAATATGTTCACAGCCAATTATACAGGTATTTCATCAGATTTTAAACTAATACATCCAAAAGTTTTTATTTTCAAGATATTTAAAAAAATTATGCCTGAAAATGAGGTAAAAAATATTTTAAAAAAAACAACTAATATTTGGAAAATAATGAAAATTATTGAAGAAAATAATTTTTTTGAATTTATTAAAAAAAATGATAACACAATCAAAAAGTTTCAATTTTCATCTTTCATACAAGATCTATTCCAAAATTATATTTTATATAGACCCCAATGGATTCAAGAATGGGAAAAAAAAGAAAAAATAGCATCAAAAATTAATTCAAAAAAATCATGGCAAGAAAAATTATGGAACGAAATTAGAAACGATAATAAAAAGTTTAATCAATCTATTGATAACTTTGCAAACCTATTTTATAAATTTAAAAGTTTGATTCAAAAAAAAAAAAAAAAAAAATAACACTTCCAAAACGCATTTTTATTATTTGGTCATTCTCTATCAATCCATCATACATAAAAGTTTTTCATGAAATAAGTATATATACTGATGTATATTTTTTATATTTGACAGCTTATAAAAACAATATAATAAACTATGAAGTTGATTTACACAAAAAATCATGTAATACAGAAACGAAAAATTGTTTTTATAATACATTGGAAGTATTGTGGGGTAAATATGAAAATATTTATTTACTTTTCATAAAAAATTTAAAAAATATTAAAGTTAATAGTTATTTTAAAAAATATTATGTAAATAATTTATTAAATAATATTAAAAACAACATTTTAAATTTCACAACAAACAAAAAAACATTAAAACAAACTTTAGATCCCAAAGATAATTCGATTTCTATAAATACTTGCTATAATAAACAACATGAAATTGAAGTTTTATATGCAATCTTAATAAAAATACTCAATAAAAATCCGAGTATAAAACCTCATGATATTGTTGTTACTTCATTTTCTTTAGAAAACTATAAAAAAAATATTAATTCTGTATTTAAATCACAATATCAAAAAGATAAAATATCTTTTTATATTCATAAAAAAAATTGTAAAAATAAACAAAAAATATTTTATCTATTTAATACAATATTAAATTTATCTCACATTCGCTTTAATAATAAAGAAGTATTAGAATTACTAGACATTCCTATTATATCAAAAAATTTTAATATTTCAGAAGAAGAAATAAAAATTTTACATAACTGGGTTGAAGTCACAAATATCAGATGGGGGATAGACAAAAAACACACAAATGATTTATTTTTTTTAGATATTGATCAAAATACTTGGTTTTATGGTATTGAAAAATTATTGATAAGTTATGCTATAAATGAAAAAGACAAAATGTGGAACAATATTCATTCAATTGTTTCTATTGATTTTGCTAAATCAGAATTGATAGGAAAATTATCTTATTTAATTAACACGTTAAACAAATGGCGTATAAAGCTATCTAAATCAAAAAAAATTAAATGTTGGCGTTCATTATTTCAATCTTTTATAAATGATTTTTTTTATGAAAACATAGAGTTAGATCAAACACTCACAGAAATTAACAAAAAATGGAAAAATATGATTGATAAAATTATATTGTCTGGGTATCAAAAAAAAATATTCATTAATGTTTTAAAAAAAAATTTTTTTCATATTATGCAATCTACAAATAATAAAAAATTTCAATTAGGATCTATAAATTTTTGTCATCCCTCTGTAATATGTTATATACCATTTAAAGTAATATATATTATAGGATTAGGTTCTAAAGAACTACCAAAACCACCAAACTTAGATCATATTAATCTTTTAAAAAAATATCCATTGGTTACTGATATTGATCATAAAAATACATTATATCATTTATTTTTAAAAAATTTTTTAGCTGCTGAGAAATATTTTTATATGAGTTATATTGGCTATTCATTAAACAATGAAACTAAAATATATCCATCAATATTAGTTGAGCAACTTGTAAATTATATAATATTAAATTTTTGTTTCAAAGGAGATGAAAAATTAAAAACAGAAGACAACACAAGGAAAATATTAGACTTTCTCTATAAAAAACATAAAAAAACACATATCTATAATTTAATAAATGTGAAAAAAATAAAAAATGTAAAACAAAATAAAATTCAAAATATTTATCAAACATTCTTTAAAGATACAATTAAATTAGAAAATTTTAAAAAAAACAATGATTTAATTGATTTAAAAAATTTAATATCTTTTTGGAGACATCCAATACGATATTTTTTTAATTATACGTTAAGCACGAACTTTTCTAAAAAAAAGATATTATCAATCACTGAACCTTTTACAATAAATCAATTAGAAAATTTCAAAATAAATAATCTTCTATTGGACGATATGGTAAATAAAAAAGATATAATAAATACATTAAAAAAAATAGAATTATCTGGAATACTACCATATAAAAATTTTGGAAAAATAACTTTAGAAAAAAAATGTCAAGAACTTAAAGAAATAGTAAAAATAATTAATCAGTATAGAACTTTTCCTCAAAAAAAAGAATTTTTTTTTCAAATAAAAAAATATTATATTAAAGGAACATTAAAGGAAATACAAGACACAGGTTTGCTGCGATGGAAAGGAAGTACAATTAATTATCCTGATCGAATATCATTATGGTTAGAACATTTAGTTTACTGTATTTTAGGGGGTGTTGGAGAAAGCAAAATTATAGGATGTGATAAAAAAATATTTTCATTTCGATCTCTATCATATAAAGAAGCGCATCATTATCTTTCAATGTATATCATAGGATATATGAAAGGTATTAATACTCCATTATTATTAACAAAATCAGGTTCAGATTGGCTTGATAAGGTATATGACGTAAAAAATCATTGTATTTGTAAAAATCATCATATTAAAAAAGAAGGATATAAAAAATTATATAAAAGATGGATAGGCAGTTCTTATATTAAAGGAGAAAAAGAAGATATTTATATACAAAAAATTACCTCAAAATTAGATGTAAAAAAAATTTGTCATATCTCTAAAAAATGGTTAATCCCCTTATTAAAATACAAAAAAAACAATGAAAAAAAAATTAGACGCTTTTAATATACCTTTAAATGGTATTAATTTGATTGAAGCTTCTGCAGGAACTGGTAAAACTACTGCAATAGTTATTATGTATTTACGATTATTACTTGGAATAGAAGATAAAAAAAAAATTAAACCATTGTTAATAAAAGAAATATTAATAGTTACTTTTACTAATTCTGCAAAAGATGAAATACATAAAAGAATTAAAAAAAATATCGAAAAATTACATTTATGCTGTATTAATAATAATACTAGTAATTTAATTTTAAAACCATTTTTAAAAAAAATAAAAAACTTAAAAGAAGCTGTATATATTTTAGATCGAGCTAAACGTGATATAAATAATGTAGCTATTTACACTATACATGGATTTTGTAAGGATATTTTGCAATTAAATTTTTTCAATATAAATGAAGAAATAATTGAAAATGAAACATCATTGCATTTACAAGCTACAGAAGACTTTTGGAGAACTCATTTCTATGGATTACCAAAAGATATAATTAAAATAATTTTACAAGATTACAAAAATCCAAAGTCTCTTTTATCTGAATTACAGCCAATATTTAATTTCAACAAAGTGTATTTCAAAAAAAAAATTAATAAAAATCAAAATTTTATTACCTGTCATGCAGAAAATATTGAAATTATAAATATTTTTAAAAAAAAGTGGTTATATTACAATCTAAGTATTATAGATATTATTAAAAAATTAAAAATTAATAAAAAAATATATAATATATCTAATATAACTAGATGGCAAAAAAGTATTACAAAATGGGCACAATCAAAGACTGAAAATTACCAAAGACCAATTACATTAAAATATTTTTCACAAGAAACAATCAAAAAAAACATAAAAAATAATCAAATTCTATGTCATACATTCTTCAAAGATATTGAAGAGATAATACAAAAAAAAATTTCTTTAAAAGATATTATTTTATTTAAAGGTATAAAAACAATAACTAGACTCTTAAAAAAAGAAAAAAAGAAAAAATGTTTATTAGGATTTAATGATTTATTAGATAATTTTTTAAAATATATTAAAGAAAACAAAAAGTTAAAAAAATTAATTATTAAAAAATATCCTGTAGCATTTATTGATGAATTTCAAGATACGAATATTCAGCAGTACCAAATTTTTAATATTTTATATAATATAAAAAACGAAAAAATAGCTTTATTTCTTATAGGAGATCCAAAACAATCAATATATAGTTTTAGAGGAGCAGATATTTTTTCTTATTTAAATGCCAAATCTAAAATTAAAAAACATTATTACCTTGATACTAATTGGAGATCTTCAATAAATATCTGTCAAGGTATAAATGATTTATTTTCACGAAATAATAATTCATTTTTTTATAAAGACATTCCATTCATAAAAATTTTTCCATCATTGCATAATAAAAATATAAAATTTCAAATACGAGGAAAAATTCAAAAAGCTATTAGCTTTTTCTTTAAAAAAAAAGAAAAGATACATGTTGAAGATTATAAAGAATGGGTTGCAAAACAATGTGCAAATGAAATTTGTTATTGGTTGATTTATGCCCGTAAGGGTGAAGCAATATTAATTAATAAAAATCAACAAAAAATTTTGAAAGAAAGCGATATTGTTGTATTAGTAAAGGATAAAAATGAAGCGGATATTATTAAAGATGCATTAGAAAAAGTTAATATTAAATCTATTTATTCTTCTTCTAATAAAAGTATATTTCAAACTAGCGATGCTTATGAATTACTTTTAATACTTCAAACTATTTTACAACCAACTCAAATAGAAATGTTAAAACAATCTATTTTTACACATATTTTTTATAAAATTTTGCTAGAAGGAAAAAAACAAAAAAATACAGAAAAATTATATTTTATAATGAATAAATTAAATAAATATCGTACAATATGGAAAAATATAGGAATTTTTTATGCTATTAAAACTATAATCTTAGATTATCAAAAATACTCTAATAATTTAGATAAATATAAACATTATCAAAAAAATATAAATTTTTTACATATAGCAGAATTATTAGAAGAACAATCAGAATATCTGTATAAAGAGTCGTCTTTACTAAGATGGTTTGAAAAAAAAATATCAGAAAAAAAAAATATATTAGAAAACGAGCACATTCGATACTTTAACCAATCTAAATTAATAAAAATTGTTACAATACATAAGTCCAAAGGATTAGAATATCCTATAGTTTGGATTCCTTTCGCAATAACTTATAAAAAATCGAAATTATACTTATATCATGATAAAAAAAATTTAAAAATGTTTTTTGATTTAGATCAAAACAAAGAAACTGAAAATATAACAGAAGAAGAACGATTATCAGAAGACTTACGTTTGTTATATGTTGCTATGACAAGAACTATTTATCATTGTAGTTTAGGAATAGGAGATATTATTAACAAAAAAAATCAAAAAAAAAACAATAATCATAAAAGCGCTTTAGGATATATCATACAACGTGGAAAATATATGGATTATGATAATTTAATCAAAGAAATTTATTCATTAAGTATGAAATCATATTTTTCAGTTAGTTTTGATACAATGAACGTTAAACTTCCTGATGAAAAAAAAGAGGTTTATTTACTATCTTCACCAAAATGTTTAATAAAAAAAATAGAAAATTGCTTTAAAATTACTAGTTTTACAAAGTTAAAAAAAGAAAATATTTCTATTAAAAAAAGCCAAGAAAATCAAAATACAAACTATATTTTTAATCAGATAAAAATTAATCAAGAAAAAATAACGTTTGAAAATTTTCCAAGAGGGGAGAAAACAGGTAGTCTTATACATTATATATTGAGTAAAATTAATTTTTCAGAAAAATTAAACATAGATTTTTTTTATAAATCTTTAAAAAAATATAAATTCTCTGAAAAATGGGCTTCAATATTAATGTCTTGGATAAACAATATTATTAATATACAATTAAAAAATATCAATTTTAATTTATCTATGTTAAAAAAACACCAACACATAAAAGAGATGCAATTTTTTTTACCTATACAAAAAATATTACATAGCAATAATTTTAACAGGGTAATCCAATCTTATGATTCAATTTCTTCTTTTGCTCCAAAAATTTATTTCAATCCAGTGACTGGAATTTTAAAAGGTTCTATTGATTTAGTATTTTTTTGGAAAGAAAGATATTACATAATAGATTATAAATCTAATTATTTAGGAGATAATAAAAATTCATATTCTTTAGAAAATATAAAAAAAGAAATAATTAAGAATCGATATGATTTACAATATCAAATATATACAGTTGCATTACATCAATATTTAAAGAAAAAAGTAAAAAAATATAAATATGAAAATAATTTTGGTGGAATATTTTATATTTTTTTGAGAGGAATAAACAAAGTAAAGAAAAATAATAGTATTTTTTATGTTATACCAGATTATTTGTTAATTAAAAAATTAATTGATTTATTTTTCGTCAAAAATTAAACAATATTATTTAAATGAAAAAATTATTAAAAAATTTAGCAAAAAAAAAAATTATACGCACAATTGATTTTATTTTTTCACAATTCATATCTAAAAAAAATAATATCATTATGCTTATAGCAGCATGTGTTAGTTTTGAGAGCAATAATGGTTATCTTTTTTTACCAATTGAGTATTTTAAAAAAAATCATTTTTTTTCTATTCAAAATAAAAAAATTATTGAAAAAATATTTTTTATTTTAAATATAAAAAAAGTAAACTGGTCATTAGAATTATCGCAGCATCATGCTTTTAGTAACGGAAAAATTACAACCCCTTTAATATTTATTAAAAACAAAATTTATCTTTATAAAATATGGAAATCTGAAAAAAATATTTTAAAATTTTTATATAAAGAAAATATAGATAATCAATACAATTTAAATAATTTTAAATTTTTAAGAGAATTATTTCCTGAAAAAGTATATAATGCTCAAAAAGTAGCTGTAACATTAAGTTTAATACATCCAGTAACTTTTATTTTAGGAGGACCAGGTACTGGAAAAACCACTACAATAATAAAAATTATTATTGCATTGATAAAATGTTCGAAAAAAAACATTATAATACAATTATCAGCTCCAACAGGAAAAGCTACATCTCGATTAATTGAAATATTAAACAATAGTAAAATATTAAATTTATATTTATCTAAAGAAGAAAAAAAACAGTTTTTATTAAACCCCATTACTGTTCATAAATTGTTGGGAATATCAAAAATATCTAACAAAACTTTTTTCAATGAAAAAAATCCTTTAAACATAGATGTTTTAATTATTGATGAAGCTTCTATGATAGATGTGTTAATGATGAACAACATTTTTTCTTCTATTAAAAAAAATACTAAGGTTATTTTTATTGGAGATCAAAATCAATTATCACCAGTAGGAACAGGTTCTATCTTAAAAAAAATTTATAGTTATGTACATGATGGCTATAGTTTAAAAAATATATCTATTTTAAAAAAAATTAAACAATACAAAAATTTATATTACAAAGAAAACAAAAATGATACTTCTTTAATCAGTGATAAAATATGCATTTTAAGAAAAAATTATAGATTCAAAAAAAATCCAGAAATTTATATGTTAGCAAATGGAATCAATCAAAACAAAAAAGAAATTTGTATTAAACTATTTAATAATTTAATAAAAAATGTTTTTTTTCATGAAATTAATTGTATTAATCAATACAAAGAAATGATAGAAAAAATTATTTCTTTTCATCAAAAGTATTGGGATGGAATAAATAAAAAAAACAAAATAAAAGAAGCTATAAAAACATTTCAAAAATATCAGATATTATGTGTTGTAAAAGATAGTATATATGGAACAAATAGCATAAATGAAATTTTAGAAAAAACAATGTATGAAAAAAAAATTATTAAAAAACATTTTTATATAAATAATGAAATATGGTATATAGGAAAACCTATTATTATAACAAAAAATAACAAATATTTAAATTTATCTAATGGTGAGATAGGAATTACTAATTTAGATTATCAAAATAAATTACAAGTATGCTTTTTAAAGAATAATGATAGTATTCAATATGTTCCAGCTGATTTATTAGAACATTATGAAACTGCTTGGTGCATTACTGTTCATAAATCCCAAGGTTCTGAATTTAATCATATAACACTTATACTTCCAGATAGACAATTAGAAATACTAAGCAAAGAGATTTTATATACAGCAATTACAAGATCTAGAGAAAAATTAAATATTTTTTCAAATAAAAAAATATTTACTACAACAATAGAAAAAGAAAAATTTTCAATATATTAAAATAAATCTATCATCAAAATTTTAGAACAACGTTGATGATTATACATCTTTTTCCTACTTTCAGGAAGCATATCAACATTAACAATAATAAACCCTCTTTCCTGAAACCAATGAATACTATGCGTTGTTAATACAAATATTTTCTTTAGATTGATTTTTTTAGCATTTAATTTAATTGTTTTAAGCAACAAATCACCTCTAGAGGAGTTTCGATACTCAGGATGAACCGCCACACACGCCATTTCCCCTAAGCCTTCTTGAAAAAAAGGATATAACGCAGCGCACGCAATAGTTAGATTATCACGCTCAATAATTGTAAACTTGTCTACTTCTATTTCTAATTGCTCTCTTGATCTACGAACTAAAATCCCCTGTTTTTCTAAAGGTCGAATTAGCTCTAAAATTCCTCTAATATCATGAATATTAGCTTGTCTAATTTTTTCGGCAGATTCCATAACCATCTGTGTTCCAATACCGTCACGAGAAAACAATTCCTGTAATAAAGCCCCATCTTTATGGTAGCTAATTAAATGACTTCTATTCACACCATTCTTACAAGCTTTTATAGATCCTTTTAAAAAACGAACTGTTGAAGAAATATAATCTCCATTTTTTTCCAATGTTTTAATTTTAATGTTTATATCATTGGGTAATAATTCTGAAATAGTTTTACCTTGATCATTAAGAACGCCTTGATTACTACAAAAACCTATCATTTTCTCTGCTTTTAATTTAATACTAACTTGTGTAGCGATATCTTCAGAAGTCAAATTAAAACTTTCTCCTGTAATAGAAACAGCAACAGGTCCAATTAAAACTATAGCGCCATTTTTTAATTGACAATCAATAGCTTTTTTGTCAATTCTTCTAATGCGACCTGTATGAATATAATCTACACCTTCATCAACACCTAAAGGTTGCGCAATAATAAAATTTCCACTTACAACATTAATATTTGCACCTTGTAAGGGAGTATTACTCAAGCCCATTGAAAGACGAGCAGTAATATCAAGTTGCAATCTTCCTGCTGCTTGTTTAACTTGTTCTAAACATAATAAATTAGTAATACGTATATATTTATGATATTTTATTTTTATCTTTTTTTCATTTAAACTTGAATTAATTTGAGGGCATGCTCCATATACTACTATTAATTTAATACCTAGGCTATACAACAAGCCAATGTCATTAATAATACCAGAAAAATTTCCATATTTAATTGCTTCACCACTTAACATAATCACAAATGTTTTTCCGCGATGAGCGTTAATGTAAGGAACACTGTGGCGAAAACCCTGAACTAATTCAGTAGTACGCTCTTTCATGATAATCCTCTTGCTTTTTAACTCGAACATATATATTATTTTTAAATACACTAAGATTTATGTTATTTAAAAAGAGAAAACTAAAATTATAGTAAAAATGAATTAAACGCATTTATAAATAAAATTTTTTAATTATTAAAAATAAAAATTTTATTATCTGAAATGATATAAAGTATTATAAATCTGGAAGATTTTTTAAAGATAGGCTTTATTTTGGTTGCGGGGGATGGATTTGAACCAACGACCTTCGGGTTATGAGCCCGACGAGCTACCAGACTGCTCCACCCCGCTTTAGTAAATAAATAATACATCTTTAATAAAAAAAATGCAACCTTTTTTAAAAAATTTTTATGTTTTTAAATATATCCATATACTAAAAACGAAAAAAATCAAATTATATTTCTATAACTAATTGAAAATATATTCAAAATTCAAAAAATAAAAAATATTTTTTATATAGTGCTTATATTTTTAATTGTGTGTAATACTTATAATTTAAATAAAAATCAATTTAATCAAACAATTAAAAATTTCACTAAAATACAAAAATAAATGTTAAAATAAATTGTTTTATCAATAAGATTTTATCATATAATTATAATAAGTAAAAAATTTTGTTTTAAAAATATTAAAAAATAATTAAAATAATAAATTTAAAATTAAAATATTAAACATAAAAAATTATATAAGTATTTAAATTTTCAGATACTATAAGTTTTCAGACAAATTAGTAGAACGAAAAAATAATTGTATTTTGATATGTTAAAATTATGTGTTTTAAAAAAATTATATTCTATAAGAAAAATTAACATTCAATATTTAAAAATATATTCTAACTTATAGTGTAATTTTTACCAAAAAATCTTATTATTTAATTTTAAAAACACTCAAATTTATTTCTATAATCATTAATTGAAAAAACGATTGATAGCTGAAAAGAATTAGAAAAAATTAAATATATTAAGAAAATTTTTATTTCTACTATAAAACACTTAGATACTAAAAAATCTAAAAAATAACTGAACAAAAAAATGAAAATTATCCAATCAGGAATTACAAGAAAAACAGCATCAATTGCAATAATTATTTCTAGATTCAATCAATTTATCAATAATAATTTATTATTTGGAGCACTAGATACTTTAAAAAGAATCGGTCAAATAAAAGAAGATAACATTTTTAAAATATATGTCCCTGGGGCTTATGAAATACCTTTAATAGCAAAATATATTGCAAAAAATAAGAAATATGATGCTATTATTACAATAGGGGCGATAATAAAAGGTAGTACAGATCATTTTAAATATATTGCAAGCGATGTATATAATAATCTTTCAAAAATTAGTATTAAATATCTTATTCCCATTACACTTGGGATATTAACTACAAATAATTTAGAACAATCTATTGAAAGATCAGGTTTAAAAATGGGAAATAAGGGATCTGAAGCTGCATTAGCAGCGTTAGAAATGATTAATATAATAAAGCAATTAAAAGAAAAAAATGATTAAATCATGAAATATGACGAATTTAAAATTATTTCTAATTTTTTCAATAAGTTTCAAAGAAAAGAAAAAAATCTCATTCAAGGAATCGGAGATGATTGTGCATTAATTAAAATACCAGAAAATAAAATTCTAGCAATTAGCACCGATACTTTAGTAGAAGGCACTCATTTTTTTAAAAATATAGATCCGAAACATTTAGCATATAAAACAATTGCTGTAAATCTGAGTGATCTAGCAGCTATGGGTGCGCTTCCTAAATGGGTCACATTATCTATTACTATGCCCAAAGTAAATTTTAAATGGTTAAAGCGTTTTAGTGACAATTTCTTTAAAATTTTAAATCAATATAAAATTACACTTATAGGTGGGGATACTAATCGTGGATCTTTAAGTGTTACATTAAGTGCTTATGGATTAATTGATGGAAAAAAAACATTACTAAGACAAAATGCCAAAGAAGGAGATTTTATATACGTTACAGGATCTCTTGGTGAAAGTGCAGCTGGTTTTTTTTTACTTCAAAAAAAAAAATATATTATCAATGTAAAAACACGAAACTTTTTAATTCAAAAACATCTTCATCCCACTCCAAGAATTTCTGAAGGTATAATAATAAAAAATTTTGCTAATTCAGCGATAGATATATCAGATGGATTAATCTCGGATTTAGGACACATACTAGAAAAAAGCCGATGCGGAGCTGATATTGAGTTAAATAAATTACCTATTTCTCATAATTTAATAAATAATTTTAAAAAAAATAATTGTTTTGATTGGGCATTATCTTTTGGAGAAGACTATGAATTATGTTTTACAATTTCTGAAAGAAATATTAAAAAATTAAACTTAGCTATTAAACAAAATCTAATTAAATGTAAACATATTGGATATATTACTAAAAGACAAAAAGGTTTTAATTTAACAAAAAATAAAAAAAAATTTGATTTTAAAAAAATAGGTTTTAATCATTTTAATTGAAAATAATTTTTAAAAAATTTAAAAAAATATGAAAAATATATTTTATATGAAAAGAGCAATACAACTTAGTAAATTAGGAGAATTTACAACTACTCCAAATCCAAATGTTGGCTGTGTAATTGTTAATCAAAATTGCATTGTTGGAGAAGGATGGCATAAAAAATATGGAAGCCATCACGCCGAAGTAAATGCATTAAATATGGCAGGAGAAAAAGCAAAAGGAGGAACTGCATACATTACATTAGAACCATGCAACCATTTTGGACAAACCCCTCCTTGCTGCGATGCACTAATTAATTCTGGGATAAAAAATGTAATAATTTCAAATTTAGATCCTAACCCAAAAGTATCCGGAAAAGGAGTTATATATCTTAGGAAAAATAATATTTCTGTAGAAATAGGATTACTGTCGAAAGAATCTAAAAAATATAATCAAGGTTTTTTTAAACGCATGAAAACTGGTTTTCCATGAATTCAAGTTAAATTAGCGATGTCATTAGATGGAAGAATTGCGATGAAAAATGGTGAAAGTAAATGGATTACTTCTAAAGATTCACGTCAAGATGTACAAAGATTTCGGGCAAAAAGCTCAGCAATTTTAAGTAGCAGTAAAACTATTTTACATGATAATGCTCAACTAACTGTCCGAAAAGAAGAATTTAACAAAAAAACATTATTTAAATTTCCTGAAGAAGATTTTAATCATCCAATAAGAGTAATTATAGATAGTAAAAACAGAATGCGAAAATCGCATCCAATAATGAACACAAAGGAAAAAATTTTACTAATAAGATTAAAACCAGATAATGAAATTTGGCCAAAAAACATAGAACAAATTATAATGAAACCATATCAAAACAAGATCAATATTATATCTACATTAAAATTCCTAGGAAATTTAGAAATTAATAATTTATGGGTAGAAGCTGGTGGAAATTTATCTGGTTCTTTATTAAAAATGAAATTAATAGACGAAATTATTATATATATTGCACCTAAAATATTAGGACATGAAGCAAAACCATTATTTTTTTTAAAAAATAATTTAAAATTATTCGAATGCATTAAATTTAATTTTCTAGATTTCAAAAAAATAGGTCAAGATATAAGATTAATATTAAAACCTCAAGAATAAAACCAGGTAAACTTTATGATAAATCGATATTTTAGGAGAAAAGCTCGTGCCTGTGCTTTACAAATGCTGTATTCCTGGGAAATTTCTAAAAACAATATTAAAGATAATATAACAGAATTTTTAAAAGAAAAAAATAAAAGAAATATTGACTTAGAATATTTTTATAATTTAATTTTCGGAATAACTCAAAACTGCGTAAAAATAGATAATTTAATGAAACCGTATTTATCTCGTTCACTCAAAAAATTAGGGCAAATAGAAAAAGCAATCCTTAGAATTTCATTCTATGAACTATATAATAGAAATGATATACCTTATAAAGTCTCTATCAACGAAGGTATTGAGCTAGCTAAATTATTTGGATCAGAAGATAGTCATAAATTTATTAATGGAGTTTTAGATAAGGCTGCATTAAAAATTTTAAAGAAAAAAAAATAATATTTTTAATTTTTAAAATCTTGAGTGAAAAAACATACATTTAAAATATATCTGTATCTTAATATGATGAAACCCAAGAAAAAATTTTTTTTTCAATTCCTTCAGCATCTAATTCATAACTATGTCTAATTTCTTTTAGACTACCTTGCGAAATAAACGCATCTGGTAATCCAATATTTAATACTGGAACTAAAATTTTTTTCAACATGATAAATTCATTAACTGAACTACCTGCCCCACCGGAAACAATTCCTTCTTCAATAGTAACTAAAAATTGACATTGAGAAGATAATTTTATAATCATTTTTTTATCTAATGGTTTAACAAATCGCATATCAACTAAAGTTGCATTTAAATTATTTGCTACTGACATAGCGTATTTTAATAAAGTACCAAAATTTAAAATAGCTATTTTATTACCTAACCTCTTCAAAACAGATTTACCTAGTGGTATCATATGCATTGGCATTAACGGTTCACCGATTCCTTTTCCTTTAGGATACCTTACAACAGTAGGACCTTTTTTATACATATATGCAGTATATAGCATTTGTTTACATTCGTTTTCGTTACTTGGAGTCATAATTACAAGATTAGGGATACATCTTAAATAAGCTAAATCAAATACACCTTGATGTGTTGGTCCATCATTTGCTACTATTCCACCTCTATCAATAGCAAATAGAACAGATAATTTTTGTAATGCAACGTCATGTATAATTTGATCATAAGAACGTTGTAAAAAAGTAGAATATATTGAAACAACTGGATGGTATCCTGCAGCAGCTAAACCAGCCGCAAAAGTAACTGCATGCTGCTCAGCAATAGCAACATCAAAGTATTGATTAGGAAATAAACGAGAAAAATTAGACATACCCGAACCTTCGCACATAGCTGGTGTGATACCTATTAATTTCTTATCAATATGTGCTATTTCACATAACCAAGAGCCAAATACTTCCGAATAAGTTGGAATATTATTAGCAGAGGAAGAAGTTTTTTTTGAAAATGTATGCCACTTAATAGGGTTTAGTTCTGCAGGAAGATAACCTTTTCCTTTTTTTGTAATTATATGAAATAAATAGGTACCTTTCTTATTTTTTATATCTTTTAAAAAATGGATTAAATTAAAAATGTCATGCCCGTCGCAAGGCCCTAAATACTGAAAAGATAAATTTTCAAAAAATGAATTTTTTAATGTATCATTACATTTAACATTTTTTAGGACTTTTAAATGTTTATTTAATGCACCTACATTTTTAGAGATAGACATATTATTATCATTTAATATCACTAGTAAATCAGATTTTATTTCACCTGCATGATTCATAGCTTCGAACGACATACCAGCAGTTATTGCTCCATCACCAATAACACAAATAGTTTTTCTATTTTTTCCTTCTTTTTGAGCTGCAATAGATAAACCTAATCCCGCGCTAATTGAAGTAGAAGAATGACCCATACCAAATGGATCATATTGACTTTCTCTGCGAAAAGGAAATGGATGTAAACCATTTTTTTTTCGAATACTATCCATATTTTTCGCTCTTCCGGTTAAAATTTTATGAGGATAAGATTGATGACCTATGTCCCATAGCAAATTATCAAACGGTGTGTTATACACATAGTGCAAAGCAACTGTAATTTCAACTACACCTAATCCAGATGCACAGTGGCCTTCAGTGAAAAAAATTACATCTAACAAATATTTTCTCAACTCAAAACATAATTGAGGTAGTTTTTTAATTGATAAGCATCGTAAATTTTTAACTGAATTAGCTAGAGACAAAATTGGATATTTTTTAATATCAAAATTCATTATGAACTCATTGTTAAATTTATTTTGAACGTTGAATTATAAAATCCGTTAATAATTCTAATTTATTGATAATAAAAGATTTTTTTTCAAAAATTTTTAAAATAGATAACGCTTCTTGATATAATATTTTTATTTTTTTTTTAGATTTTTCTATTCCAATTAAATTTGGATATGTATTATATATATTTTTATTATTTTTTAATTCTTTAGTATCATTTTTAAAATCAAAAATATCATCTTGAATTTGAAAAGCTAAACCGATACAAATAGAAAAACGATCTAATAACGAAAGAATTTTTTTAGAAAAAAAATTTGAAGATAAATATGGCATTCGAATAGACGATCTAATTAAAAATGCAGTTTTATACAAATTAATTTTATCCAGTTCACAAACGTTTAATTCTTTTGTATCTTTTTCTAAATCTAGTGCTTGTCCGATACACATACCAGTAGACCCAATAGAATAAGATAATTCAGAAATAATTTTTATTCGCTTCTTATTAGAAACACCAGGCATAATATATGTAGATAAAACATTAAATGCTAAACTTTGTAATGCATCTCCGGAAAGTATAGCAAAACTTTCGCCAAATTTGACATGGCAAGAAACGTTTCCTCTTCGAAAAGCATCATTATCAATGGACGGTAAATCATCATGAATTAAAGAATACGAATGAATTAATTCAATAGCTATAGATATCGCATCTAACGTAATGATGTTTACTTTAAACATCTCCCCAAAGATATAAACTAGACATGCACGTAATCTCTTGCCGCCTATTAGAGATGCATATTTCATAGATTTTATAAGAATCGAATTTTGATCAGGTAAAGTATTAAACATATCAAGCAATTGTTTATTTATACGACTTTTATAAAAATCATAAAAATTAAAAAAATTCACATTCAAATACCTATTAGGTCAAAAATTACGTAAAAAATTTTATCAATTATACTATATAAATATTATTTTCTACAAAAACAATTAAAAACAAACCATAAAAAAACTAAAAAAACTTCACATAAAAAAATTTGTGAAATATTTAAAAAAGTATATAACCATCCACTTAAAATACCACCTAAAGATATTCCTAAATATTGACTAGTAGAATAAATACTCATCACACTGCCTTTATACAGATTTCCTTCATGATCGCTGATAGATACTTTTTGACTTAAAAATGAAGGAAGAAATACTTCCAATATATTAAAAGCAATAAAAAATATCTGTAAAGATAATATTAAATATATTAAATGATTATGTAAGAATAAAAAAAATAACGATGATAAAAAAATTAAAAAAACACATATTTCAATAATATTATTTAAATAAGAACAAAACTTGTTATAAAAAATTAAAAAATATAAAACAAAAAAAGAAAAAACTATTGTAATTAAGTAAACAATCCAATGATAATTTAATATAAGACCGGATATCTCTAATTGATGAGGTATAATTAAAAAATGCATTGTTAATAAAAAATGTAAAAAAAGTATACTCAAATAAAACCTACAAAAACTTTTGTTAAATAAATATTTAATGTCTTTAAAAGAAAAAAAATGTATTTTTTTTCGTGATTTATATTTTTGATAATTTTTATTCTGATTAGAAGGTACTACAAAAGAAACAATTAAAATACAAATAATTGAAAATATAGAAGAAAACCAAAAGATAAAAGAAAAATTAAATTTTTTGATAATTAACGAACCAAAAAGAATCGAAATTAAAAAAGAAACAGCAAAACTTACACCTATAGCAGAAATAGATTTAATACGATTCTCTTTTCTTATTAAATCAGATAATAATGCCATAGAAACACCGGAAATAGCTCCAGAACCTTGTATTGCTCTTCCAATTATTAATCCCCAAATAGAATTTGCATTTGCAGCTATAATACTACCAATGAAAAAAATGAAAAGACCGAATATAATTATTTTTTTTCTACTAAATTTATCAGATAGAAAGCCAAATGGAATTTGACATATCATTTGAGCAACAGCATAAATACTAACAGATAATCCAATTAAAAACTTATTTCCACCATTCAAACATAATCCATACTTACTTAATGTTGGAAGAATAGAAAATACACCTAACATGCGCAATAAGAAAATAACACAAAAACTTAATGTGACTTGTAATTCAAAAAAATTCATTTTATAATTTTTCATCTTAAACTCAACATTTTAAAAAAAATTTTATATTATAAAAAATTATGTTATTAATAAAAAGCACTAAAAATCATCTAAATTACGAAACAGTAGAAAAAGATTTAGAAGGATATCTAAAAAATAATCAAGATTGGAATATTTACTTAGCAGAAGAAATTGCAAAAAAAGAAAAAATTAAACTTACAGATAATCATTGGGAAATAATATATTTTATAAGAAAATTTTATTTTCAATATAATATTACACCGTCTATGCGAATGCTAATACATGGAGTTAAAAAGGAATCAGATAAAAAAATTAATAGCATTTATTTATTTAAATTATTTCCTAAAGGTCCCGCAAAACAGGCTAGTAAAATAGCTGGAATACCGAAACCTTCAAAATGCTTATAAAAATATTAAAGTTTAGAATCGACTGCAATCAAAAAATTGAAAAACACTACTACTATAATAGATAAAAAAAATATTTTCCTAGAAAATTTTAAATTATTTTTTTCTTTTATATTTAGATAAGATATATATAACCAATAAAAATTTAAAATAGAAACTAGACAAAGAAAAAAATAACTTAAATAACCTAAAAAAGTTAACATAAAATTAGATATGGTAAAGCACATTATATAGTAAAAAATATGTTTTTTTGTTTTTAAAACACCTCTTTCTATAGAAAAAAGACGCAAATTTGCATGTTTATAATCTTCTATATAAATAATAGAAATAGCATAAAAATGAGACATTTGCCAAAATATAAATATAAAAAATAAAAAAACAGAGAATAAATCAATAGAATTATTAACAGCAGTGTAGCCAACTAAAGATGGAATAGATCCAGAAAAACTTCCAATAAAAGTAGAATATATTGATGTTCTTTTTAAGAACGTATAAATAAAAACATAAATAATAAATCCAATTATTGATAAAAACATTGATAAAAAATTTACTAAAGCACCTAATATAAAAATACCTAGTATACCTATAAAAATTCCAAAAATATAAGCTGATATAGGTTGAATTAATTTTTTCACCAAAGCTCTATTTTTTGTCCTGAACATTTTAGAATCTATTTTTATATCAATCAAATTGTTAAAAACACAACTAGATGCAATAATTAAAGATACCCCTAAAATAGTAGATAAAAATAAAAAAAAATTAAAAGAAAAACGTGATGAAAACAAAAAACTACCTATAATTAAAACTATATTACCCAAAATGATACGAGGTTTTGTAATCTCTAAATAATGTTTAAGCATATGAGAATAAGTATATTATAAAATGATCTTTACACCATAGTATGGTGCTGTAAATTAAACATAATCCAAATAGATCCAGAAATAACAATAAACATAATAATCAGAACAAATAACAAAGATATTAAATACCAATAATTTTTTGAAGTGTTATTTAAATGTAAAAAGTATACAAAATGTACGATAATCTGAAAAAAAGCACACAATAAAATAATTAATCGGTTAATTTCATAAGAAAAAATATGATTTTTCTCAATAAAAAATGGAATTATAGTTAAAAATATAGACAATAAAAAACCAAATATATAAGATTGTACTTTTTCGTTAAAATAACACTTTAACTCAAAATATTTACGCATTAAATTACCCCATTTAAATAAATAAAAGTAAAAATACAAACCCATATGATATCTAAAAAATGCCAAAATAAACTGAAACACAATATTCGAATTTTAATAGTATCAGTTAAACCTAACTTAGAAATCTGATAAACAATTGATAATATTAAAATCAAACCAAATAAAATATGAATACCATGCATACCTAAAATCGTGAAAAAAATAGAAAAAAAAGCATGTCTGTTTGGCGTATAATTTTCTATAAATAAATTACGAAACTCATTTATTTCCATAAAAAGAAAAATTCCACCTAAAAAAAAAGTAATTATCAAGTAAAAATAAATTATTTTGATATTTTTTTTATTTTGCTTTATAGTCAACATAGCACATGTTAATGAACTTATTAATAAGATGCACGTTTCAACAAAAACAGAAGATAAATTAAAGATTCTATGATTAAAAAAATTTTCAGGTAAATTTTCAAAAATAATTGCATATACAGCAAATAAAACAGCAAACATAATGCAATCACTCATTAAATATATCCATAATCCAAACAATTTATTACTTTTTAAAGTATATTCTTGTTTATTAAATAAAGAACATGATATTTGATTTTGTATTTTTTTTATCATTTTAAACCTACTTTATTGGTACTTGAAGGTAATTGATTTTCTATTTTTTTAATTTCTTCTATAGAAACTATATACTCGTTATCTTCGCTGATGCTTTTTATAATTAAACTTAAAATCATAACAAAAAAGGATAATAGACATAACCAAGAAATATGCCAAACAGCGGAAAAACCAAATATTAAAGATAAAAATCCAATAAAAAAACCTAATTTTGTATTCTTCGGCATATGAATTTCATGATAATTAACATTTTTTATAATTTTATTTTGTTTTTTTGTTTCCCAAAAATCATCTTTGTTTTTAACATGAGGGATAATAGCAAAATTATAAAAAGGCGCAGGAGAAGAAGTAGACCATTCTAAAGTTCTACCATCCCATGGATCACCACTAATATCTAAATTATAATGACGATTTTTTATTGAAATAAAAAATTGTACTATTTGACAAATTATACCTATACCAATAAGCAAGGCCCCAATAGCTGCAATACATAATAATAAATGAAATTCTGAATCAATGTTTTGACTTAAACGACGAGTCATACCCATAAAACCTAAAAAATATAAAGGCATAAAAGCTGTAAAAAAACCTATAATCCAAAACCAAAACGCACGTTTTCCCCAGGTTTCATTTAGAACAAAACCAAATAATTTCGGAAACCAATAATTAATGCCAGCAAAACAACCAAAAACAACACCACCAATGATTACATTGTGAAAATGAGCCACTAAAAATACACTATTATGTAAGATAAAATCAGCTGGGGGTATAGATAACAATACGCCAGTCATTCCACCAATAGAAAAAGTTAATAAAAATCCGATCGTCCATAGCATGGATGAATGCATATAAACACGACCTTGATACATAGTGAACAACCAATTAAAAATTTTTACTCCAGTAGGAATGGCTATAATCATAGTAGTAATTCCAAAGAAAGCATTTACGTTTGAACCTGCTCCCATAGTAAAGAAGTGATGCAACCAAACAATAAAGGATAAAATAGTAATAGCTAAAGTAGCCCATACCAAAGAAACATACCCAAATAAACGCTTTTTCGAAAAAGTAGCCACTACTTCCGAAAATATACCAAATACTGGAAGAACTAAAATATAGACTTCTGGATGTCCCCAAATCCATATTAAATTCACATACATCATAGCATTTCCACCAAGATCGTTAGTAAAAAAATGAAAATTAAAGTAACGATCTAACGTTAACAATAAAAGAGTTACAGTTAATACAGGAAAAGATATTATAATTAATATATTTGTACACAAAGAAGTCCAAGTAAACACAGGCATTTTAAAAAAATTCATCCCAGGTGCTCTCATTTTTAGAATAGTTACTAAAAAATTAATTCCTGTTAAAGTCGTTCCAATTCCAGAAATTTGAAGACTCCAAATCCAATAATCTACTCCAACTCCAGGACTATACTTAATACCAGATAACGGTGGATAAGCTAACCATCCAGTTTGCGCAAATTCACCTACACCTAAAGAAATAGTTAATAAAACAGCACTACTTACATTTAACCAAAAACTCAAACTATTCAAAAAAGGAAAAGCTATATCACGAGCCCCAATTTGCAATGGAACTACTAAATTCATTAATCCGATAACAAGAGGCATAGCCACAAAAAAAATCATTATAACACCATGTGCTGTAAATATTTGATCATAATGATGTGCAGGCAAAAAACTATGATTTCCTGAAGACGAAATAACTTGTTGAGTACGCATTAATATTGCATCTATAAATCCTCTAAATAACATAACAAAAGCTAATATTCCATACATAATAGCTATTTTTTTATGATCAACAGTGGTGAACCATTCAAACCATAAATATTTCCATTTTTTGTAATAAGTAATACCTGCCATCAAAGACAATCCAATTAATATAATAAAAGCATAAGTCACCATTATAATAGGTTCATTATATGGGATTGCGTTTAATGTGAGTTTCCCAAACATATTTTACTTCCCCTGAAATCATAAAAGAATTATGTTTATATTTATATTTATATTTATTAAAAATTTATTTCAAAAACTAATAAAACATTTTGTCAAATAGCGTCTTATTAACGTTAGAAAAATACTCTACATAATGATTTTCATTAGGAAAAGACACTTTTTTAAACATTTTTATAGTATTTAATTTTTTTGGTGAGTTTTTTATTTTATTAATCCAACTTAAAAAAATTTTTTTATTTGGTAATGATATTACGGTAAATTTCATATTAGAAAAACCTTTACCACTATAATTTGAAGATATACCTTTATATTTTCCTGAATCGTTAGAAATTAAATTTAATTTTGTTACCATTCCAGGCATAGCATATATTTGACTGCCAAGAGAGGGAATAAAAAAAGAATTCATAACAGAATTAGAGGTTATATTAAAAATAACTGGTGTATTTACAGGAAATGCTATTTCATTAATACTTGCTATATTGTAATCTGGATAAATAAACAACCATCTCCAATCTAATGCAATAACATTTATCTTTATAGGCTTATGTTTAGATACTATAGATTTTTTAGGATCCAATATATAGCAATAATTCCATGTTAAATATGCTAAAAAAGAAATTATTAAAACAGGTATAATCCAAACTATTGTTTCTATTGTTTTAGATTCAGAACAATCTGGTTTGTATACTTGATTTGAATTAGAAGCTCGATATTTCACTGAAAAGTATATTGTCATCAAAAATACAGGAACAACAACAAACAACATCATTATAAATGATATTAAAATTAATGAATGTTCTTGTTGAGCAATTTTTCCGTGTGAAGTTAATAGCATATTATTACAACCATTTAGCATAAAAATAATGGAAATTAACAATAGCATCTTCAATTTATTAAAACTTGCATATATCATTTTAGAAAACCTCAAATTTAATATTTCAAAAAACTATTAATTTTTGAAATAATTGAATTATTTATCAAAAATTGATAAAATTTAAAATAAAAAATATGTTTTTATAAAGAATTTTATTATTTAAATAAAATTAATTATTTAAAAATTATTTTAAAATAATTTTATAAAATCTCATATAAAAAAATTGTTATAACTATTTTGTATTAATCAATCAGGATATAAAATTAATTTTATGTGTTTAGAAAAAATAAAAAATTATTTAATATTAAAAATGAATGTAAGCAAGATTGAAATTTATAATGATAGCAAGTTTCATAAACACAACAAAAATATTCTTACACATCTAAAAATAATTATTGTTAGCGATGACTTTAACAAAGAAAAAAAGATTAATAGACATCGTTTTATATTTGAAAAATTAAACGAAATATATAAAAAAAATATATATTCAATTACATTGTATACTTATACTTTACATGAATGGAAATTGAAAAAAAATCAAGAAAATAGCTCTTTACCATGCTTTCGAAAAATGCAATGAAAATTATAATTAATATAAAAATCATTTTATTTTTTAGATAAATTCTAAAAAGTTTAATTTTTACAAAAAATATAAATAAAAATCAAAAACTTTATACAATATCTAAAATCAACTAATAAATAATAGTTTAAGTGTAAGGTAATAAGATGAAATTTCTTCTAGAAAAAACGAAAGATGCAGGTCATCGTGTTACAATAAATATCCCCAAAATAATAATAGACAATGCTGTTTTTCAAGAATTTTCTAAAATAAATCAAAATACTAAAGTTAATGGTTTTAGAAAAGGAAAGGTTCCTATTAAAATAATAGAGCAAAAATATGGAAACAACGTTTATTATGATGTATTTAATAAATTAATGCAAAAATTTTTTTTTGAATTTTTAAACAAAGAAAAAGTGAATATTATTGGCTATCCTAAATATTATATAAGCCAGAAAGAAGATAAAAATAAAAATTTTAATTACTCTGTCACTTATGAAGTTTACCCTAAAGTAAAAATAAAAAAAATAAGTTCGCTTCAAGTAGAAAAAATTATTGTCAATCTCACTGATGAAGACATAAGAAATTATATAGAAAAAAAAACAATCATTTGGCGTGAAGTTAATAGAGCTATTAAAATTAATGATCGAGTAACAATTAGTTATTCAACTTATGAGAATAATAGAAAAATAGATCAATTTAATGATCAAAAAATTCAGTTTGTTGTTTTTAGAAATAATTTGTTAAATGAACTAAATAATATAATAATTCATCATTATGTTAATGATATTATTTTTTTAAAAATATTTTTTTCTCCATTACATCCAGAAAATAAACTTAAAAATAGAGATATAACATTCAAAATTAAGATAACAAAAATTGAAGAAGAAGAAATAAAAATAGATAAAAATATTCAAAATGCTAAATTTTTTAAATTAAATTTTCAATCTATAAAAAATAAGATAATTCAAGATATAAATCAATTCACTCAAAATCATCTGAAAAATCAAATTATATATAAAATAATAAAAAATAATCCTATTGAAATACCTCCTATTCTATTACAAGAAGAAACAAAAAATTTACATAAAAAAATTTTAGAAGAATATAAAATTAAAACAGGAAATATTTTAGATAAAAAATATCATATTAATCTTGAATTGCAAGCTAAGAGAAGATTATCTGCTAAATTAATTCTGGAAAAAATTATTAATGATAATAAAATTTTAGTTGATGAAAATAAAATAGAATTAAAAATAAAGAAAATATCTGAAAAATATAAAAAACCATTGGAAATTATTAGCCTGTATAATAAAAATAAAATATTAAAAAAAGCAATACAAGATTTAGAATTAGAAAAAGAAGCTATAAAATTTTTAAAAGAAAAAATTAAAATTATAGAAAAAAAATATGCTTTTAATGAATTTATAAATTACAACTTAAATTGTTCAGAAGAATTATACTTTTAAAAAATGCTTAAATTATAAAAAATTTAATATTTTAATTTTTATCAAGAGAAAACTAAAAAATGTCTAATTCAATATTAATTCCGATGGTAGTTGAGCAGCATTCAAGAGGAGAGCGTTCATATGATATATATTCAAGATTATTAAAAGAACGTATAATTTTTATGAGTGGTAATATAGAAGATAATATGGCAAATACTATCGTAGCTCAGATGCTTTTTTTAGAGGCTGAAAATCCAGAAAAGGATATATTCTTGTATATTAACTCGCCAGGCGGGATTATTACTTCAGGAATGTCTATTTATGACACTATGCAATTTATTAATCCAGATGTAAGAACTATTTGCATCGGACAGGCATCTTCAATGGCTGCTTTTTTACTCGCATCCGGTACTAAGGGAAAAAGATCTTCTTTGCTCAACTCTAGAATCATGATTCATCAACCATTAGGTGGATTTCAAGGACAAGCATCAGATATTGCTATTCATGCAAAAGAAATAATAAGAATGAAAAAAAAATTAAATCAATTATTTTCTTTTCATACCGGTCAACCTATTAAGAAAATAAATAAAGATACAGAAAGAGATTGCTTTTTATCAGCTTATGAATCTATGCAATATGGATTAATTGACTTAGTCTTAACTAAACGAAAATAAAAATTTTTTATAAAATGTTCTTTTTATTAAAAAAATAAAATAGAATCTATTTACTCAAAAATCAACAAATACCAAAAGAGGTTCAAAATATGACAGATAAGAGTAAAGATGATTCTAATAAATTACTTCATTGCTCTTTTTGTGGGAAAAATCAAAAAGAAGTCGAAAAACTTATTGCTGGACCATCAGTATGTATATGTAATGAATGTATAAAATTATGTAGTAATATTGTTGAAGAAACAAAAATTTTAAAAGATGTTCAAAACAATAATTTAAAAAATTTGCCTACACCACATGAAATTAAAAAACATCTTGATGATTATGTAATAGGGCAGGATCATACAAAAAAAGTTTTATCTGTTGCTGTTTATAATCATTATCAACGTATCAGAAATATAAATCAAAACGAAGAAAAAACTGAACTCGGTAAAAGTAATATTTTATTAATTGGTCCCACTGGGAGTGGTAAAACGCTATTAGCTGAAACACTAGCAAAATTGCTGAATGTACCTTTTAGTATTGCTGATGCTACAACCTTAACTGAAGCAGGGTATGTAGGAGAAGATGTTGAAAATATAATACAAAAACTACTACAAAAATGTAAATATAATGTAAAAAAAGCAGAGTTAGGTATTATATATATAGATGAAATCGACAAAATTTCAAGAAAATCTGACAATCCTTCGATCACAAGAGATGTTTCAGGAGAAGGGGTTCAACAAGCTTTACTAAAGATTATAGAAGGAACTTTAGCATCTATTCCACCACAAGGTGGCCGTAAACACCCTCAACAAGAATTTTTACAAGTCAATACTTCAAATATTTTATTTATATGCGCAGGAGCATTTTCAGGATTGTCTAGTATTATTGAAAAAAGAATCGATATAAACAGCGACATTGGATTTAATGCAAAAATTAATAACAAAAATCAAAAAAATTCAGAAAAAGAGTTGTTAAAACAAGTAGAACCAAAAGACTTAATGAAATTTGGATTAATTCCTGAATTTATTGGGCGTTTACCTATTATCACAATAGTTAACGAATTAACAGAAAATGCGCTTATTGCAATATTATGCAAACCTAAAAATGCCCTAATTAAACAATATCAAACATTATTTAATTTAGAAAAAGTAAAATTAGAATTTGATCAAGAATCAATCAAAGCTATCGCAAAAAAAGCAATATTAAAAAAAACAGGCGCAAGAGGCTTAAGATCTATTATTGAAAAAGTTTTATTAAACATCATGTATGAATTACCATCAATGCAAAACGTAGAAAAAATAATTATAACCGAGTCAGTAATACATTCAAAATCATTACCTAAAATAATATATGAAAAAAATAAATCAAAAAAAGCATCTGGTGAATAAATAATAAAAATCTTAATAAAGTTTAATTCTAGCTTTATTTACTTTTAAAAATCTATATATTAAATATAAACCGATTATTAATTAAATCGATTATAAATATAACTGTATATTTTTATATCTTTCAGTTTTCAAATTTAAAAACATCAGCGGAAATTCAACTAAGAGAGAGCTCTATGAATTCTGAGCGTTCTGAACGCATTAAAATTCCCGTTTTACCATTAAGAGATGTAATTGTATATCCTCATATGGTTATTCCATTATTTGTAGGTCGAAAAAAATCAATTAAATGTATCGAAACATCTATGAATAATGATAAAAAAATTATGTTAATTGCACAAAAAGAAGCATCAAAAGATGATCCAAAAATACATGATTTATTCCATGTAGGAACTATTAGTTCAATTTTACAAATGTTAAAACTTCCAGATGGTACGGTAAAAGTATTAGTTGAAGGCTTGCAACGTGCTTATATCAAAAATTTAATTGACACAGGAGAACATTATATTGCCGAAGTAGAATTAATTAATATTTCTAATACATTAAACAAAGAACAAAAAGTATTAATTAAAACAACAATTGATCAATTTGAATCTTACATTAAACTTAATAAAAAAATTCCATCAGAAATATTAAACACTCTTAATAATATAACAAATTCAGAAAAATTAGCAGATACAATTGCAGCACATATGCCATTAAAAATAAACGATAAACAGTCAGTTCTTGAAATAAAAAATATAAATAAAAGATTAGAATTTTTAATGACTATAATGGAATCAGAAATTGATTTATTACAAGTAGAAAAAAGAATTAGAAATCGCGTTAAAAGACAAATGGAAAAAAGCCAAAGAGAATACTATTTAAATGAGCAAATAAAAGCCATCCAAAAAGAACTTGGTGACATGGATGAAATTCCAGATGAAAATAAAATTTTAAAACAAAAAATTAAATCTTTAAAAATGCCTAAAGAGGCTAAAGAAAAAACAGAATCAGAATTACAAAAACTCAAAATGATGTCACCAATGTCTGCAGAGGCAACTGTAGTCAGAAGTTATATTGATTGGATGATACAAATACCATGGAACACAAAAACAAAAATAAAAAAAGACATTAAACAAGCTAAAAAAATTCTTGATATTGATCATTTTGGACTTGAAAAAGTAAAAGAAAGAATATTAGAATATTTAGCTGTACAAAGTAGAACAAACAAAGTTAAAGGACCTATTTTGTGTTTAATTGGTCCTCCTGGTGTGGGAAAAACATCATTAGGTCAATCTATTGCAAGGTCTACAGGTAGAAAATATGTCAGAATGGCGTTAGGTGGAATAAGAGATGAAGCGGAAATAAGAGGTCACCGTCGCACATATATAGGATCTATGCCTGGAAAATTAATGCAAAAAATGATTAAAGCAAAAGTAAAAAACCCATTATTTTTACTTGATGAAATCGATAAAATGTCTTGTGATGTTAGAGTAGATCCAGCTTCTGCATTGTTAGAAGTACTTGATCCAGAACAAAATATTAATTTTAACGATCACTATTTAGAAGTAGATTATGATCTTTCTGATGTAATGTTTGTAGCAACTTCGAATTCCATGAATATACCTACCCCGCTACTTGATAGAATGGAAATTATTCGACTATCTGGTTATACAGAAAATGAAAAATTAAATATAGCAAAATCTTATTTATATCCTAAACAAATTGAAAGAAATGCTTTAAAAAAAGATGAACTAACTATTACTGATTGCGCTATAATGTGTATTATTCAATACTATACAAGAGAAGCTGGAGTTCGTAGTTTAGAGCGTGAAATATCCAAAATATGCAGAAAAGTAGTAAAACAATTGATTTTAAATAAATCTGTAAAACACATTGAAATAAATAAAAAAAATATAAATAAATTTTTAGGAATAAAACGATTTGACTATGGAAAAACAAACCATATAAATCAAATTGGACAAGTAGTTGGATTAGCATGGACAGAAGTTGGCGGAGAATTGTTAACAATTGAAACAGCATGTGTTTCTGGAAAAGGAAAACTTACCTACACTGGTTCTTTAGGTGAAGTTATGCAAGAATCAATTCAAGCTGCGTTAACAGTAGTACGATCACAAGCTCAAAAATTAGGAATTAAAAAAGATTTTTATGAAAAACATGATATTCATGTACATGTACCGGAAGGGGCAACTCCTAAAGATGGTCCAAGTGCAGGCATTGCAATGTGCACTGCCATAGTGTCTTCTTTAACAAAAAACCCTGTTAAATCTAATATTGCAATGACCGGAGAAATTACTTTACAAGGAAAGGTATTAACTATCGGAGGATTAAAAGAAAAACTATTAGCAGCGCATCGCGGAGGCATAAAGGCTGTTTTAATACCATATGAAAATCAACGTCATTTAGAAGAAATACCAGAAAATATTATTGATGGATTAAAAATACATCCAGTAAAACATATTAAAGAAGTTTTAACATTAGCTTTAGAAAAAACACCTTATATATAACTATAAAACATGTTTATATTATATAAAAAATAAATTTGGCTGGCAAAAATTGTCAGCCTTTATAATAAATGAAATATCACAAAAAATTTTAATATAATATTTAGGATCATTGTATAATGATAAATTTTTTTAAAATACGATCAAAGCGCATTATAATTCAATGTATTTTAGGAATAACTGCTTTGTCAATAATATTTGGGACTTTAAATAATTATATTCATAAAGACACAACAAAATATATTGCGGAAGTTAATCAAGAAAAAATTAGTTTCGAAACAATTAAAAATATATTTAATATTGAACTCAATAAACACAAAAAAATACTAAAAAATCTCAATCTAGTTGATAAAAAAATACTTAGAAAAAAAATATATAATTACGTACTATCTCAATTAATAAATAATATTTTATTAGAACAATATGTAAAAAAAATTGAGTTTAATTTAACTAACGATGAAATTAAAAAAGTAATATTCAATTCTGATATATTTCAAGAAAACAATAAATTTAATAATACTAAATATTTGAACTATTTAAGATCACTCAACTTAACAAATAATGAATATATAGAATTGATTAAAAAAAAGTTAAATACAATTAATTTAATTAATACTATCGCAGAGACAGATTTTATATTAGATAATGAAAAAAAACACATACTAAACTTATTGTCTCAAAAAAGAATCATTAAAAAAGCTATTTTTAAAATTCATTCTATACAAAATCAACATGTAAATAATATAGAAATTTTAAATTATTTTAAAAAGAATAAAAATAAATTTTATAATCCAGAAAAATTTAAAATTAGCTATATTCATATAGAGCCAAATAAATTAAATATAAAATGTAATAATAAAGAAATTCAAAACTGGTATAAAAAAAATTTAAAAAAGTATACAACACAAGAAAAAAGAAATTACAGTATTATTCAAGTAAAAACTGAAAAAGAAGCTTTATTGATATTATCACGATTAAAAACAGGAGAAAGTTTTGAAAAAATAGCTAAAGAAAGTTCAATAGAACCAATCTCTTCTAAAAAAGGAGGAAACATTGGGTGGATAACAATTAATTCAATCCCCGAAGAAATAAAAAAATCGAATTTAAATCAAAAAAATCAAATTTCTAATATCATTAAGTTTAATAATGAATTTTTAATTATTAAGTTAAATAAAATTCTAGGTAAAAAAACAAAAAAAATCTCTGAAGTATTCGATATAATTACATCTGAAATAAAACAAAAAAAAGCTTTATTTATTTATTATAATCTAAAAAATAAAATCTTATTTTTATCTCAAAAATATAAAGGTAGATTTGATTTGATCGAAAAAAAATCTAATATTAAATCAATAGAAACACCTTGGTTTGATAAATATTCAGTTCCAAAAATATTACAAAATTCTACATTAAAAAAAATAATTTTTAAACAAGGATTACTAGATAGAGAAAAAAAAATGAGATCACATTCAGGATTAATTGAGTTAAAAAATAATCAATTATTTTTATTAACAATAAAGAATTTTAAAGAAAAAAAATTAAAAAACTTTCAAGAGATCAAAAAAAATATTATAGAAATTTTAAAATACTCTAAAGCAGTCAAGGAAACAAAAGAACAAATAAAACAAATTTTATTTAATTTAAATCATGGAAATAAAGAAATTTTAAGAAAAAAAAATATAGTTTTTAACGACTCAGAAATATTTTCTAGATATGACAATCATCCAATTACACATAAAATTTTTTCAATACCATATAAAAACAACGAAAAAAAAATTTATATTATGTACCAAGATAAAAATAAAAATTTTGTAATCGCATTTATATCAAAAGTTTACAATGAAAAATTTTCAAGTAATGAAGAAGCGATCGTTGTAAAATATTTAGAAAAAAATAATATAGAAAAAATATTTAATTGTATTGTTAAAAACCTTCACAAAAAATCTAAAATTACATATAACCAAATAAAAAATATATAAATGTATATCAAAAGATAAAGTGTTTTTAAATTCGACATGCTAAATATATTTAAAAATATAATTAATCATAAAAATTAAATTTTTCTTTTAATTGTGTCATATAGTATTCAGGATTAGATTTCCATTTATCAAATCCTTCACGACGAATAACACAGGCTTGACATTGACCACATCCGTTACCGATTAAACCTTGGTAACAAGTCACTGTATGACGAAGAACAAATTCACTTAAATTCCAATAATCTGATAAAGACCATATTTCTGCTTTATTTAAATTCATCAAAGGAACTTTAAAATTAATTTGACAATCCATTCCAATTTGAACAACACGATTCATGGTTTTAATAAATTCATTTCTACAATCCGGATAACCGGAAAAATCAATAGTATTGACACCTAAAACAACAGAATCAATTTTATTATTAAAAGCATATATAGAAGATAAAGTTAAAAATAAAATATTTCGACCTGGAACAAAAGTGCTGGGTAATAAAGAATTTAATTGATGATTATTAAAAATAGAAATATTTTTATCAATTAAGCTACTTTTCGAAAGATTTTTCAAGAATTTAATATCTACAAATATATGTTTTTTCACCTTAAAATATTTTGATATAAAACGAGAAGAATTAATTTCAGATTTATGTATTTGATCGTAATCAAAAGTAATACAATAAATTTCTTTATATAAATGAGCGTAATGTATTAAACATGTTGTTGAATCTTGTCCACCACTGAAAACTATTAGTATTTTTTTCGTATTTTTATTCATATTTCATTTTTATATATTATTTAGAGACATTATAATGAATATTATATATTAAGAATAAAAAAAAATATTTTTAATTTATTAGTTTTAAAAATAAAATCAATTAAACATATATAACATTAAAATATATATTTTTAATATTTACATGCTAGGATTATATTGTGAGATTGTTTAAACAATTAAAATGGTATTTTATACAAGAATGGAAACGCTATTTAGGATCTATTATTTTATTGATAACAATAGCATTATTACAATTGATACCCCCTAAGATAATTGGAATTTTAACAGATTTAATTATCAAAGAAAAAATAAGTAGTATAAAAACAATACCTTGGATTTTAACAATTTTTTTTATTGCTATTACTATCTATATATTAAGATATTTATGGAGAATTCTTTTATTTGGAGCATCTTATAATCTTGCAACAGAACTAAGAGTCAAACTTTACTCGCATCTGAGTAATCAAAGTCAAATATTTTTTTTAAAAAATCGAACTGGAGATTTAATTGCTAGAGCTACAAACGATGTAGATCGTGTTGTATTTGCAGCAGGAGAAGGTGTCTTGACTCTCATAGACTCATCTATTATGGGTTTATCTGTATTAATTATTATGATTACTCAAATTAGCTTGTTGTTAACAACAGTTTCTCTTATACCCATGCCTATTATGGCAATTTTAATTAAAAAATATGGAAGAGAGTTACATGATAAATTTAGAAAATCACAACATTTATTTTCTTTATTAAATAATCAAACACAGGAGATATTAACTAGTATTCGAATGATCCGATCATTTGGGTTAGAAAAAAACCAATTAAAAAAATTTAATAAAATTGTTAATGAAACTGGAAAAAAAAATATGCAAGTAGCAGAAATAGATGCACGTTTTGATCCAGTTATTTACTTATCAGTAGCGTTTTCTAATGTACTAGCTATTACCGTAGGTGGATATTTAGTATGGCATCACACAATAACTATAGGTCAATTAACAAGTTTTATTATGTACTTAGGATTAATGATTTGGCCAATGCTAGCGCTAGCATGGATGTTTAATATTGTTGAAAGAGGTAGTGCAGCATGGGAAAGAATTTATTTAATTATTAATAAAAAACTATATATTGAAGATGGTAAACAAACCACATCTAATATTTCAAAGATAATACATGTTCATATCAATTCTTTCTTTTATCCGAAAAGTAATATCCCATCTTTAAAAAAAATTCATTTTACTCTTTTACCGGGGAAAACTTTAGGTATTTGCGGACCAACTGGCTCCGGAAAAAGCACTTTATTAAAACTAATTCAAAGACAATTTAAAATTACTGAAGGAGAAATAACTTATGATTCAGTGCCATTATTAAAATTAAAAATTGATTATTGGCGCAGCAAAATTTCTGTTGTTAATCAAGCTGCATTTTTATTTTCAGATAATATATATAATAATATTGCTTTAGGAAAACCTAATGCTTCTAAAAATGAAATTGAAACAGCAGCAAAATTGGCAGACATACATAAAGATATTATATGCTTACCTAAGGGATATCAAACAGAAGTTGGAGAGCGAGGCGTGATGTTATCTGGTGGTCAAAAACAGCGTATTTCTATAGCCCGAGCATTATTGTTAAATACAGAAATATTAATTTTAGATGATGCTTTGTCTGCAGTAGATGGAAATACTGAAAATAATATTTTAAATAACTTAAAAAAATGGAAAAAAACTGGACGTTCAATAATAATAGTGGCACATCGTTTATCTGGGCTAATTAACTCGGATGAAATTATTGTTATTAAAAAAGGTGTAATTATTCAAAAAGGAACTCATAAAAAATTAATAAAAGAAAAAAATTGGTATCAATCTGTATACAAGCAACAAAACAAAAAAATTGAGGATAATTAAGAATAGATGAGAAATTTATAATATGAATCATTTTATAGAATTTTGGCCAATTTTAAAACGTTTAATAGAATATACAATACCGTGGAAAAAAAAAATTATATTAGCGTTTTTTTTGCTTATAAGTGGTTCAACTGCAGAAGTTTTAGGACCAATTTTAATTAGTTATTTTATTAATAATATTTTATCTAAACATGAATTTCATTTCCAATTAACACTTGTGATTTTAATTTCATTTGTAATGCTGCAGATATTAGCGGTTTTTTTTAATTATTTTCAAAGCATTTATTTTAATAAAATCGCTGTAAGAGTAATTAATAAATTACGAAATGATGTTATGAACTCAGCTATAAAACAACCTATTTTTGAATTTGATGTTCAACCGGTTGGTCAAATAATCTCTAAAGTTACTAATGATACCGAGGTGATTAAGGAATTATATGATACTGTTATACCTACTTTATCTCGAAGCATAACATTGATTATAATTATATTGTTTGCAATGTTTAGCCTTGAGTGGCACATGGCGATAATTGCAACTTTTATTATACCGTTAGTAATAATTGTTATGTCAATTTATCAACATTATAGCACTCCATTACTTAGAAACGTTAGGTATTATTTAGCTGATATTAATAACAAATTTAATGAAATAATTAATGGAATGAATGTTATTCAACAATTTAGACAAGAACATAGATTTGCAAAAAATATTAAAAATAGTAGTCAATTACATTATTCAGCGCGTATGAAAATATTAAAATTAGATGGTTTTCTACTACGACCATTGCTAAGTTTAATATCATCTTTAGTGTTGTGTAGTTTTATTTTTTCGTTTAGCTGTTTAACGCATAAAATACCTGAAATAGGTATATTATATGCTTTTATTACATATTTAGGACGTCTTAATGAACCCTTAATTTCAATAACTATTCAGCAATCTATATTGCAACAAGCAATTGTAGCTGGAGAAAGAATATTTTCTCTTATAGATTCAAAAAAACAAGAATATGGAAAAAACAAAAAAAAAATAAAAACTGGAAAAATTAATATTAAAAATCTTACATTTAGTTATATAAAAAATCAAAAAAATATACTTAATAACATTAATATAGATATTCCATCCAAAAGTTTTGTTGCATTCGTGGGTCATACAGGTAGTGGGAAAAGTACTTTAGCTAATTTGCTAATGGGGCATTATCCTATTTACAATGGGCAAATATATCTTGATGAATATCCTATTAGTTCTATAAGTCACGATATTTTAAGAGAAACTATATTAATAGTTCAACAAGATCCAATAATTCTCGCAGATACTTTTTTTTCTAACATTACATTAGGAAAAAAAATATCAGAAGATGAAATATGGAAAATATTAAAAATTGTTAATCTTTTTTCTTTAGTAAAATCTATGCCTAAAGGCTTGTATTCTATTTTAGGAGAAGAAGGTAATACTTTATCTGCAGGGCAAAAACAGTTGCTATCTATTGCTAGAATACTTGCAAAAAATCCTAAAATACTTATATTGGACGAAGCAACTGCTAATATTGATTCTGAAACAGAAAAATTAATTCAAAAAACTTTAACTTCTATAAAACAAAAAACTACATTAATTGTTATAGCACACAGACTATCTACAATAGTTGATGCAGATTTCATTGTGGTTCTAGATAAAGGAAAAATTGTAGAATTAGGGACTCATAAAAAATTACTAGAAATAAAAGGTTATTATTCAAAAATGTATAATTTTCAACTATGTAAATACTAAAATATCTTATTTAGAAGATCCTGTTAGTTGTAACTAAACACCTGTATGTATTGATTTAGCTGCTTCTTTCCAGATCTGACTCATTTTTCAACTTAACAACGTTTAGGTCTAACAGAATCTTCTTTGATTATAGTATTAATATAAAAAATTGAATTTCACATTTTACACACTAAAAATATAATTTACAACTAATATTTAAAAAATTTTAATTTTAAAATAAAATTAATATTATTAATGATCTTTAAAAAATATGAACTATCAAATAATAGCAAGAAAATATCGCCCTCAATCCTTTAAAGATATTATTGGTCAAAAAAATATCATAACCGCAATATGTAATTCTATTTTTATGAAAAAGATACATCATGCATGGTTACTATCGGGAACTAGAGGCGTAGGAAAAACGACTATTGGTCGATTGTTAGCTAAAAGTTTAAATTGTCAAAAAGACATCAGCTCTATACCCTGTAGGGTATGTACTAATTGCAAAGAAATAGAAACAGGAACTTCGATAGATTTTATTGAAATAGACGCTGCTTCAAGAACAAAAATAGAGGAAATGAGAGAAATATTAGATAATATTTATTATTGTCCAAGCAAGAGTAGATTTAAAATATATTTAATTGATGAAGTACATATGCTTTCTAGACATAGCTTTAATGCGCTTTTAAAAACTTTAGAAGAACCACCTAAACATGTTAAATTTATTTTAGCAACAACAGATATAGAAAAAATACCTAAAACTATTGCCTCGCGTTGCTTATGCTTTAAATTAAATATACTATCTGAAGAAGATATTTTAAATTATTTAAAATTTGTTTTAAAAAATGAAAATGTTAATTTTGATATAGATGCTTTGAAAATTATATCTGAACATTCTAAAGGTAGTATGAGAGATGGATTAAATTTATTAGAACATGCTATTAGCTTTAGCAAAAGTAACATTAATTTGAATAAAATTAATATAATGTTAGGTATTCCAAGTAAAAAAAACATTTATTTATTAACTCAATATTTATTAGAAAAAGATTATAAAAAAATAATGTTTTTATTAAATAAAATGGATAAGATAAATATAGAATGGGAAAATATTCTAATAGAAATATTACGTTTATTATATCATATTGCCATGAAAAAAATATATTCATCAGAATGGAATGATAACATTTATAAAAATTATCTACACGATATTCAAGAGATAGTACGTAATGGGAAGAAAAAAGATATTCAAATATGTTATAAAACTTTATTAGATGGAAGAAAAAAGCTAATTTTTTCACCTAATCATAAAATAGGTGTAACAATGACTTTGCTTCAAGCAATCACGGAAATGAAAAATAAGTAACAATTTTATTTTTATTTAAATATTTATAAAAATTTCAAAAGCGAGAAAAATATGTTCAGTAAAGGTGGATTAGGTAATTTAATGAAACAAGCTCAACAAATGCAAGAAAAAATGGCACAAGTACAAGAAGAAATATCTAAAATAGAAGTAACAGGAGAAGCGGGAGCAGGATTAGTAAAAGTAACTATTAATGGGTCACATAACTGCAAACGTGTAGAAATAGATTCAAGCTTATTAAAAGATGACGATAAAGATATGATAGAAGATTTAGCAGCTGCTGCATTTAATGACGCAACTAGAAGAATTTCTGAAGTTCAAAAGAAAAAAATGTCTGATATATCTACGGGAATGCAACTTCCACCCGGATTTAATATGCCAATATAAAGTTCAAAAATTTTAAAAATATTTTATATTTCAAATTAATTAAGGATCACATTATGAATATAATAAAAAAGGAAACATATAGTTTTCAATCTGAAGTAAAAGAGCTATTACATTTGATGATTCATTCTTTATATTCAAATAAAGAAATTTTTTTAAGAGAATTAATATCTAATGCGTCAGATGCAATAGATAAACTACGATTTGAATCTATATCATCACCAGAATTATTTAATGAAACACCAAAAATTCAAATTTCTATTAATAAATCACAAAGAACGCTCATAATTAATGATAATGGAATTGGAATGACACGTAAGGACATAATTGAAAATCTAGGAACAATTGCAAAATCAGGAACAAAGACATTTTTAAAATCTTTGAAAAGCAAAAAAAATAATATAGAAAATGAATTAATAGGTCAATTTGGAGTGGGTTTTTACTCGTCTTTTATAGTTTCAGATAAAGTATTAGTAAGAACAAAATTTGCTGGAAATAAATCTAATGATGGAATATTATGGGAATCTTCAGGAGAAGGAGAATATAATATTGAAAATATTACAAAAAAAACACAAGGAACAGAAATTACATTATTCTTAAAACAAGAAGAAGATGAATTTTTAGAAACATGGAAAATTAAAAATATTGTTAATAAGTATTCTGATCACATTACTGTACCAGTAGAAATACAAATATATGATGAAAAAAATAAAACATATCTTTGGGAGCAAATCAATAAAGCGCAAGCACTATGGACAAAAAATAAATCCGCAATCAGTAAAAAAGAATATCAAGAATTTTATAAATATTTAACTCATGACCAAAACAATCCTATTACTTGGAGCCATAATCACGTAGAAGGTAATCATGAATATATTAGTTTATTATATATTCCAGAAAAAGCGGCTTGGGATATTTGGAACCGAGAAAACAAGCATGGTTTAAAACTATATGTAAAACGTGTTTATATTATGGACAATTCTCAAGAATTCTTACCAAATTATCTAAGATTTATTAGAGGAATAATAGATTCAAATAGTTTACCTTTAAATATTTCTAGGGAAATATTACAAAATAATTCTATTACTCAAAATTTAAAAAAAGCATTAACAAAAAGATCATTAAAAATGCTAGATAAATTATCTAAAAATGATCATGAAAAATATCAATCTTTTTGGAAAGAATTTGGTCTAGTTTTAAAAGAAGGTCCTGCAGAAGATAATGAAAACTTGAACTTAATAGCTAATCTTTTACGATTTACATCAACTAAAAATAATAGTTCAGAACAAAAAATATCATTAAAACAATATATATCTAATATGATTGAAAAACAAGAAAAAATATATTATATCACCGCTGATAGTTATATATCCGCTAAAAATAGTCCTCATCTTGAATTATTCAACAAAAAAAATATTGATGTTTTACTATTATCAGATAGAATTGACGAGTGGATGATGAATTATCTTGTTGAATTTGAAGGTAGAAAATTTCAATCTATTAGCAAAGAAGACACTTCATTAAACAAATTTATAAAAGATAAACCAATAGAAAAAGAAGAAACATCAAAAGAAACAGTTAACTTTTTAAATAAAGTGAAAAAAGTACTAGGTGATAAAGTAAAATCTGTTAGATTAACAAATAGATTAACAGATACTCCATGTATTGTGTTAAGCGATTCAAATGAAATGAGCACACAAATGGCTAAACTTTTTACTGCTGCAGGACAATCTGTTCCAGAGTTAAAATATATATTTGAGATTAATCTAAAGCATGAATTGATTAAGAAAATATGCAAAATTAGTGATAGTAAAATATTTGAAGAATGGATAAAACTATTATTAGATCAATCTTTATTAGCTGAAAAGGGTAATTTAGATAACCCTCATGAATTTATTTCTAGAATGAACAAATTATTTATAAAATTATAAAAATACGATTACTACTTTTTTTATAGTAGTAATCTAAATATTAAAACTATTTTAAAAGCGACTATGCATATTATTTTATTAGGTGCTCCAGGTACTGGAAAAGGCACTCAATCTAAACTAATTTCAAAAAAATATAAAATTCCACAAATATCTACAGGAGATATATTACGCGAACATATTGAATCAAAAAATAAAATTGGTAAAAAAATATATAATATTTTAAAAAAAGGTGAATTAGTTTCAGATAATATTGTTTGCGATCTTGTCTATGAAAAAATAAAAGAAGCAAATTATGTTAAAGGTTTTTTGTTAGATGGGTTTCCTAGGACAATACAACAAGCAAAATACATATCAAACTTAAATATCAAGATACATTTTGTATTTGAATTTATTGTTCCAGATGAATTAATATTAAAAAGAATATCAGGTAGAAGAACACATATACAATCAGGAAGAACTTATCATATCTATTTTAATCCTCCAAAAGAAGAAGGAAAAGATGATATTACAAAAGAAAAACTTGTTATTAGAGAAGATGATAAAATTGAAAGTATTAAAAATAGGCTTGAAAATTATAAAAAAAATAATAAAAAATTAACTGAATATTATTTAGAAGAAAAAAAATTAAAAAAATTAAAATTTTTTCAACTTGATGGAACAAAAAAACCTAATATTATTTACAAAGAAATAGAAAAAATAATAGAAAGTAAAAACTAATTAATTTTTGCGTTCTACAGGATTCGAACCTGTGACCTACGGCTTAGAAGGCCGTTGCTCTATCCATCTGAGCTAAGAACGCATTAAAATATAATATAAAATTTAACATTAAAATAATATATATGCAACTAAATTAACATTATGTTTTAAAAAATATGTTTATTCTAAAAAAATTTTTTAATTATATAAATCAATTAATCGAGTTATTAAAAAAATGTCAGCAACAATTATAGATGGTAATAAAATAGCAAAAATTTTAGAAATAAAAATTTTAAAAAAAATAAAAAAAAGACAAAAATATGGGAAAAGGATCCCAGGTTTAGCAATGATTTTAATAGGAAATAATTCAGCTTCTCAAATTTATGTAAATAAAAAAATATTAGCCTGTAAAAACGTTGGATTAATTTCTAAATATTGGAATTTTCCGAATACTGTTAACGAAGATAAAATATTAAATCTTATTGATCAATTAAATAATGATATAAATATAGATGGTATTTTAATTCAATTACCTATTCCTAAGAAGATAAATCATTTTAAAATTTTCACAAGTATCAGACCAGATAAAGACGTAGATGGATTTCATCCATATAATACAGGATTATTATGTCAGAGAAATCCAACTTTAAGAGCTTGCACACCTAAAGGAATAATTACAATGTTAAATCATATGAATATTAAAACACATGGACTTAATGCAGTTGTAGTAGGAGCATCTAATATAGTAGGAAGACCTATGAGTATGGAGTTATTATTAGCAGGATGTACAACAACTATTACTCATAGATTTACTCAGAATTTAAAAAATCATGTAAGTAAAGCTGATTTATTAGTTGTTGCTGTTGGAAAACCAAAATTTTTACAAGGGGATTGGATAAAGAAAAATTCTATCGTGGTTGATGTAGGAATCAATCGATTACCAAATGGTGTTGTAGTTGGTGATGTTGATTTTAAATCAGCACGTTTAAAGGCATCTTATATAACCCCAGTTCCAGGCGGGGTAGGTCCAATGACTGTTGCAACATTACTTCAAAATACGTTAGAAGCTTGTGAAAAGTATCATGACATTTAAATAACAATAAAAAACAGAACTGATTATTGCTTGTACCTCCAGAATGTTTTATCATGAGCATCCTCTAAAATTACATTTAATTTATGTATTTCCTTTCGTAATTGATCAGCTTTTTTCCAAAATTTTAATTTTCTAAAAATATTTCTTTGTTTAATTAAGATTTCAATTTTTCTTATTTTTTCTTCGCTTAGAAAAGATTTCTTTTGTAAAAAATTCACAGGTTTTTCTGATAAAAAATTTAAAGTCATAGCTAATTTTTTCAACCTAAAAGCAAGTAAATTAGCTTTATATAAGTCATGATTTTTAAAATAGTTAATTTCTTTAGCTAATTTTATTAAAATAAAAAATGCTTTTGGAGTATTAAAATCATCATTAATTGCATCATAAAATAATAATTCTAAATTTATACTTTCCGTAGAATTAGGAATAGGATTTGTATTATACAATGCATTATACAAATATCGTAATGACAATTCAGCTGTTTTTAAATTTTTTTCAGAATAATAGATGGGATGACGATAATGTGTAGATAAGAAAAAATAACGTAACACTTCAGGTTGGTATTCAAGTAACATATCTTTTAAGAAATAAGCATTACCTAAAGATTTAGACATTTTTTGATTGTGTATCACGACCATACCAGAATGCATCCAAAAATTAATTTTAAATTTATCATTAAAACATCTTGTTTGAGACATTTCATTTTCATGATGGGGAAATAAAAGATCTGATCCCCCCCCATGAATATCGATATGACTTTTAAAAATAACATTTGTTATAGCTGTGCATTCAATATGCCATCCAGGCCTACCTTTCCCCCAAGGGGATTCCCAGAAAAATTTATCTTTTTCTTTAGACTTTTTCCACAGTACAAAATCTAATGGATTTTTTTTAATTCTACTTGAAGTTGAATATTTGTTCGAAATTAAATCTTTTAAAGACTGACGAGATAAAGATCCATATGATTTGTCATTATCTATCGAAAAAACAACATCACCTTCACTATTTATATATGCATTATGATTTTTAATTAATTTTTTAATAATTTGAATCACATCATGAATATGATCTGTAACTCGTGGTTCTGCATCAGGAAAGTCAATTCCTAAACGCAAAAAATCTTGTTTCATTAAATAAATCATTTCATTTGAAAAATCTTTAATATCAACATTTTTTTTTAAAGATTTCAAAATAATTTTATCATCAATATCTGTAATGTTTCTAACATATTTTACTTTAAAACCTAAAAATTTTAAATAACGTACTATCATATCGAAAACAATAAAAGTACGTGCATGACCAATGTGACAAAAATCATAAACAGTAATTCCGCATACATATAAATTAATTTTTTTATTTTCAATAGGTGTAAATATTTCTTTTTTTCTAGTTAATGTATTAAAAATTTTTAACATAATCTTCCTATAAAAAATTTAAAAAAATAATATAAAATATATTATTTTCTATATTGTCAATATGATAAACTAATTATATTATTTATAATTTTAATTATAATTAAAATTTTCATATGTTTTAATTAAATTTTAAAATAACCAAAATCATTACAAAATATATTTAATTTTTAAAATAATTATATATTCTTTATAAAATATTTTATGGAATTTACTCTAAAATTAGAAGCGTTTTATAAAAAATAAAACCAGGATTAATTAATGAAGACAAAATTACGAGAAATGTTAAAATTCCCTTGTTTTTTTACTTATAAGATCATTGGTTTAGCACAGCCTGAACTTATTGATCAAATAATAAAAGTCATTCAAATTCAGATTCCTGGAGATTATACGCCTCAAGTTAAATCAAGTAACAGGGGAAATTATATTTCTATTTCAATTACTATATGTGCTAAAAATTTTAAACAAATTGAAAGATTGTATCATGATATTAGCAGGATAAACATGGTTAGAATGGTTTTGTAAAAAAATATAAAATCATAAAATATATTTTTATATAGTACAGCTCGATAAAGAGCCGTACTAAAAAATATATGTAATTGCTATCTATATTTTATTTAATATTTAAAAAAATTATAGATCCCTATTACAAACTAATAACATTAGCAGCAGATGGTCCTTTTGCTCCTTCAGTAATTTCAAACTCAACACTTTGACCTTCTGCTAAAGTTTTAAATCCATTACTTTGTATAGCTGAAAAATGAACAAATACATCTTTACTTCCATCTTCCGGAGTAATAAAACCAAAACCTTTAGACTCATTAAACCACTTAACATTACCTTTAATCTTGGACATCTATATTACCTTCACATAAAAATATACTAAATTAAAAAACGAACTAAAATAATTATAAATGATTTTTATCATAAAAAGATAAAAAATCAAAAATAATAGAAAATTTTTAATAGATTAACATGTAAATCTATTGTTAGCTAGAAAGTAATGTATTAAAAAAGAATTTTTATATTTATTTTAAAAAATTTATTTTTATAAAATATTAAATATTTTATAATTACTAATTTTAAAAAAATCTTTTTTTACATATAAAAAAACCCGAAAAAGTTTTTTCGGGTTTTTTTATGTCTGGAATTTACCTACTCTCACACGGGGAGTCCCCGTAATACCATCGGCGAAGTAGCGTTTCACTTCTGAGTTCGGAATGGATTCAGGTGGTACCACTACACTATTTTTACCAGACATGTTATTTTTATAATGCTATTATAATATATATATATATTAATACAACAATAAATTCAGTAAAACAAGCTTTAATTCAACTTATTTAATTAAAAACACCTCTGGTGTTGTAAGGTTAAGCCTCTCGGGTCATTAGTACTAGTTAGCTCAACATATCACTATGCTTACACATCTAGCCTATCAACGTCGTAGTCTTCAACGTCCCTTCAGTAAACATTTTTGTGTTTCAGGGAAGATTAATCTTGAGGCAAGTTTCGTGCTTATATGCGTTCAGCACTTATCTTTTCCGCATGTAGCTACCGGGCAATGCCATTGGCATGACAACCCGAACACCAGTGATGCGTCCACTTCGGTCCTCTCGTACTAGAAGCAGCCCCTCTCAATCTTCCAACGCCCACGGCAGATAGGGACCGAACTGTCTCACGACGTTCTAAACCCAGCTCGCGTACCACTTTAAATGGCGAACAGCCATACCCTTGGGACCTGCTTCAGCCCCAGGATGTGATGAGCCGACATCGAGGTGCCAAACACCGCCGTCGATATGAACTCTTGGGCGGTATCAGCCTGTTATCCCCGGAGTACCTTTTATCTGTTGAGCGATGGCCCTTCCATGCAGAACCACCGGATCACTAAGACCTGCTTTCGCACCTGCTCGCATTATCATGCTCACAGTCAAACTGGCTTATGCCTTTGCACTAAACTCACGATGTCTGACCGTGATTAGCCAATCTTCGTACTCCTCCGTTACTCTTTGGGAGGAGACCGCCCCAGTCAAACTACCTACCAGACACTGTCTCTACACCGGATAACGGCGCTAGGTTAGAATACCAAATTTTAAAGGGTGGTATTTCAAGATTGGCTCCATTAAAACTAGCGTTTTAACTTCTTAGCCTCCCACCTATCCTACACATTAAAATTCAGAATTCAGTGTCAAGCTATAGTAAAGGTTCACGGGGTCTTTCCGTCTTGCCGCGGGTATACTGCATCTTCACAGCAATTTCAATTTCACTGAGTCCCAGGTGGAGACAGCCTGGCCATCATTACGCCATTCGTGCAGGTCGGAACTTACCCGACAAGGAATTTCGCTACCTTAGGACCGTTATAGTTACGGCCGCCGTTTACCGGGGCTTCAGTTCAGAGCTTCAAGTTTCCTTTAACTCCTTCGATTAACCTTCCGGCACCGGGCAGGCGTCACACCGTATACTTCCACTTTCGTGTTTGCACAGTGCTGTGTTTTTAATAAACAGTTGCAGCCAGCTGGTATCTTCGACTAACTTTAGCTAAAGGAGAAAATCCTTTCACTTAAATTAGCGTGCCTTCTCCCGAAGTTACGGCACTATTTTGCCTAGTTCCTTCACCTGGGTTCTCTCAAGCGCCTTAGTATTCTCTACCTAACCACCTGTGTCGGTTTTGGGTACGATTTAGCTTTATCTGAAGCTTAGAGGCTTTTCTTGGAAGCGTGGTGTTAGTTACTTCGTCACCTTGATGACTCGTCATCGTGCCTCAGATTAAAGATAACCGGATTTTCCTAATTATCATACCTACACACTTAAACCAGGATAACCGTCACCTGGATAACCTAACCTTCTTCGTCCCCCCCTCGCAATAAAACTAAGCACAGGAATATTAACCTGTTATCCATCGACTACGCTTTACAGCCTCGCCTTAGGGGTCGGCTTACCCTGCCCCGATTAACGTTGGACAGGAAACCTTGGTTTTTCGGCGAGCAGGTTTTTCACCTGCTTTATCGTTACTCATGTCAGCATTCGCACTTCTGATACCTCCAATATACTTTACAATATATCTTCGATGGCTTACAGAACGCTCCCCTACCCAGTAAAAAAATAAATTTTTACTGCCGCAGCTTCGGTGCATAGTTTGAGCCCCGTTACATCTTCCGCGCAGGCCGACTTGACCAGTGAGCTATTACGCTTTCTTTAAATGATGGCTGCTTCTAAGCCAACATCCTGGCTGTTTATGCCTTCCCACATCGTTTCCCACTTAACTATGACTTTGGGACCTTAGCTGGCGGTCTGGGTTGTTTCCCTTTCCACAACGAACGTTAGCACCCGCTGTGTGTCTCCCGTGATAACATTCTACGGTATTCGGAGTTTGCATCGGATTGGTAGGCCGGGATGGCCCCCTAACCGAAACAGTGCTCTACCCCCGTAGATGAGTTCACGAGGCGCTACCTAAATAGCTTTCGGGGAGAACCAGCTATCTCCCGGTTTGATTGGCCTTTCACCCCTAGCCATAGGTCATCCGCTGATTTTTCAACATCAGTCGGTTCGGTCCTCCAGTTGGTTTTACCCAACCTTCAACCTGCCCGTGGCTAGATCACCGGGTTTCGGGTCTGTATCCTGAAACTTAACGCCTATTTAGGACTCGGTTTCCCTTCGGCTCCCCTAATCGGTTAACCTTGCTACAGAATACAAGTCGCTGACCCATTATACAAAAGGTACGCAGTCACACTTCATATTTCCAAATGCTTCCACTGCTTGTACGTGTACGGTTTCAGGTTCTATTTCACTCCCCTAGCCGGGGTTCTTTTCGCCTTTCCCTTACGGTACTAGTTCACTATCGGTCAGTCAGGAGTATTTAGCCTTGGAGGATGGTCCCCCCGTATTCAAACAGGATTTCTCGTGTCCCGCTCTACTTTTCGAACTCACAAAACATTTTATTTCGTATACTGGGCTATCACCATGTATCGCTGAATTTTCCAAAATCATTCTACTATAAAATATTTTGATTATAGTTCTGGGCTTTTCCCCTTTCGCTCGCCACTACTAAGGGAATCTCAGTTGATTTCTTTTCCTCAAGGTACTTAGATGTTTCAGTTCCCTTGGTTTGCTTTATTAATCTATTTGATTCAATTAATAATGATACAAATGTATCGGGTTTCCCCATTCGGACATCGACGGTTATAACGCTTCATATCAGCTTACCGACGCTTTTCGCAGATTAGCACGTCCTTCTTCGCCTCTGACTGCCAAGGCATTCACCATACACGCTTATTTGCTTAACCTTACAACCCACAGGTGTTTTTTTAAATAAAATATATGCTTGTTTTCCGAATTTTTAAAGAGCTTTATTTATGTATGTCTTAATACTTATAGAAGAATAACATAATAATTTAAATTAGTATATAATTAATTTTAAAAAAATTATTTTTATTTCGTCCCCTAGGGGATTTGAACCCCTGTTGCCGCCGTGAAAGGGCGATGTCCTAACCTCTAGACGAAGGGGACTTTTAAATAAAAATTATGACTTTAATAAGTATTATAATAATACAGATCGAAAAAAAAGAGTCAAGTATTTTCTTTAATATTAAATAAATATATAAAAATTTTATTTAAATATTTTAATGAATTTTCATATTAAAACGATTTTTGATTTAATAGATTGATAATATAATCTATCTTTGGAAAGATTCCATGCCATTCTAGAAAAGAATGAGCTGCTTGAAAAACTAACATTCCTATTCCATCTGAAACATACTTAGCATTGATCTTTTTACACCAATTAAGAAAAGATGTTTTATCTGATCCATAATTCATATCATAAAAAAAAGTTTTAGAAGAAAATAAATTCAATGGAATAAAAATATTTTCATATTGAATGTTTCTAGATAATCCATTAATAACTAAATCAAAATATTTTTTTTTAAAACTATTTGTTTTGAATATTTTAATATTTCCATATTTCTTAAATTGATTTACTAAATTTAAAGCATTCAAATCTGTTCTATTTAAAATATAAACTGAACATCCCATTGACAAAATTGATAAAAGAACGCCTTGAACTGCTCCACCTGCTCCTAATATTAAAACAGAAAAATTTTTTTTTATGAATTTTAATCTCTTCAAATCCGAAAGCAATCCAATACCATCAGTATTATCTCCTAAAACGTATTGATTATCTACTTTTTTTAATGTATTAACAGATTTAGCAATTTGAGCTCTTTCACTTAATTTATCAGAAAAAAAATATGCTTCCTTTTTAAAAGGAGAAGTCACGTTTGCACCACTAATATTATTTTTAAAAAAATCAGAAACTAACAAAGAAAATCGATCTAACGGAACATTAATAGCTTCATAAATATGTAAAATCCCAGTTTGTTTCGAAAAAAAATCATGAATTTCTGGAGATCTACTATGATTAACAGGATTTCCAAATAAAGCATAATTAAAATTTTTATTTTTAGGCATAACGAACTAATTTTCCATTCATAATATTGATTATTTTAGAAGCATTTTTCTCATTTCCTATATTACCGTTTAGAAATGGAAAATTTTTACCAAAAATTTTTAAAACACTTTCTCTAGTAAAACATGGAGACATATTAGAAAAATTAGCACTTGTTGATATTAATGGCTTTCCAAAAACAGTACATAATTTCACTATACTTTTATGATTACTAATACGAACAGCCACAGTTTTATGTTTACCAGTTATCCAATAAGGAGTTGAAGAATTTGATGGTAATAAAAGTGTAAAATGTCCTGGCCAGTAATTAAACATATTTTTTTTTTGTTTGATTGATATTTGATTTTCGTCAATATATTTTTTTATTTGACTATAATAAGCAGCTACCAATATCAAACCTTTTTTTATATTTCTTTTTTTTAAATTTAATAAGTTTTTAACTGCTTTTTCATTATCAGGATCACATCCTAATCCAAACATAGATTCTGTAGGATACGCAATTATTTTCTTGCAATACAATTTTTGTATACAATATATTAATGAATTGAGATGAAAACTCTTACTCATTGAATAATTCTCATATAAAAAACATCATGTATTTATAAACTTAATGTGTTATTTTCGTGGTAAAATTAAATAATAAATTTTCAAGTTTTCTATACACTATCTCGCATCCTGGAGAATTGAATAAAACGATTAAAATAATCCATTTTAAATCTTCTAAATTTAACTCGTTAATTTCTAAATCCATAATCTTTTCAATAATCATTTCACGTGTTTCTAAAGTTAATATTTCTAATTGCTCTAGAAATAGTATAAAACCACGACAATCAGAATTCAACTTAAATAATTCTTTTTGATTGTAAACTCGTGTTGAAATTTGATCAGAAGTCAAGCTAATAGATGAAAAATTATTTTTTTTGCAAGAAGATAAATTTTTTAACCATCGTAATGCATTACAAATATCTTTTTTTCGGAAACCTATATCTGATAAATCTTTTATTAAACTGTCATAATCAATAGATATTTTTGATTCATTATGTACACAGGTTTCAAATAAATATATTAATATTTCAAACATCATATCCTCAATTAAATATTAAAAAAAATTGAATATTTAATAACGCTTTACATATTAATTTTGTTAATATTTTAAATATTTAACATAATTAAACTTTATAATTTATTAAAAATTATTAAATTAATTTAATAAAAACTAAATGTTATCTAAATAAAACTTGAAAAGTTTTTAAAAGTATCAAAAGTTAACTTTTAAATATATTAAAAGAGTTTATACTATAAAATTAAACAATTTTAAAAATAATATAAATAAATATATGTCTGTTTTAAAAATATTACAATATCCTAACCCAAAATTAAGATTCATTGCAAAGCCAGTTAGTATAATTACAAAAGAAATAAAAAAATTAACTTGCAATATGTTAGATACTATGTATGAAAAAGAAGGCATTGGTTTAGCAGCAACACAAGTTAATGTACCATTGCAGATTGTAGTGATTAGTAAAGAAAATTTTAAGAAAGATGATTTAATACTTATTAATCCTAAAATTATTGAAAAAAAAGGAAATATTAGTATTCAAGAAGGATGTTTATCTATTCCAGAATACCGTGATTTTGTACCACGTTCAGATTATATAAAAGTAAAAGCGATAAATTTACTTGGAAAAACAATAGAAATAGAAGCGAAATCAATATTATCTATTTGTATACAACATGAAATTGATCATTTACAAGGAATACTATTTATAGATTATTTGTCATTATTGAAAAGAGAAAGAATTAAAAAAAAATTTAAAAAAAAAATAAAATATCTTGAAAGGATATAAATCAACTTGAAAACACTAAAAATTGTTTTTGCTGGAACATCAAATTTTTCTGAAAAATATTTATCTGCTTTAATAAACTTTCAATGCAATATTAAAGCCGTGATTACTAAACCAGATCGTCCACATGGAAGAGGACACAAAATAATTTTTTCCCCTGTAAAACAAACGGCAATGAAAAAAAACATTCCTATTCTTCAACCATTAAATCTAGGCGATGAAAATTTTCAAAAAATATTATCAAGTTTTTGCGCGGAAATTATGATAGTAGTTTCATATGGAAAAATAATACCTCAAAAAATATTATCTATATTTCCTAAAGGATGCATTAATGTTCATGCTTCGCTATTACCTAGATGGAGAGGAGCATCACCTATTCAATCAGCAATTTTATCTGGAGATAAAAAAACTGGAATAAGTATCATTAAAATGAACAATAAAATTGATGCTGGAAATATAATAATGTTAAAGGAATGTCTAATATCCTCTAAAGAAACATCAGCAACATTATCTTTAAAGTTAATTAAAATTGGTATTAAAATATTAATGAAAGCTTTATATAAAATAAATAATAATATCTTCAAAGAAACTCAACAAAATGAAAAATATGCAACTTTTTCAAAAAAAATTGTTAAAACAGATGCATTATTAAATTGGAATAAAAGCGCCGATTTTTTAGAGAGATTAATACGTGCTTTCAATCCTTGGCCAATATGTTATTTTTTTATGGATCAAATACCTATCAAAGTTTGGCAAGCAAAAACAACAGAAAATACTTGTCGTAATTATTCAATAGGAGAAATTATTTCTATTGATAAAAATGGAGTACAAGTAAATACAAAAGATAAAATATTAAATATTGAAAAAATACAACTACCTGGTAAAAATATTTTAAGCATAAAAGATATAATAATTTCAAAAAAAAGTTATTTTAAATGCGGAAAAATATTATCATAAATATTTTTAGCTGATTTTTAAAATAAAAACGAGCAAACGGTCGACTTCCGTTTGCTTAAACATATAACATAATAATATTTATTTAATTTAAAATTAATTTTTAATGTTTTTAATGCTATTGTCTTTTATGTTTTTTTTAACACGATCTACAAGTTCGATATAAGCCATAGGAGCTTTATCGCCAGATCGAAATCCACATTTTAAAATGCGAGTATAGCCACCACATCGATTTAAAAAAATAGGGCCTAAAATTTTAAATAATTTAGCGACTACTTCATTATTTCTAATTCTTGAAAAAACTAATCTTCTACGAGCGACATTGTCTATTTTTGACAAAGTAATCATAGGCTCGACGACACGACGCAGTTCTTTTGCTTTTGCCAAAGTAGTTTTTATAATTTCATTAGTCAATAATGAACATGCCATATTTTTAAATATGGCACTACGATGACTGCTATTGCAATTTAACTGACGGCCGATTTTTCGATGTCTCATAATTTTATACCTTTATAAACATAGTATTAATAAGAAATTATTCTTCTAAAGCGTTCAATGGAGGCCATTTTTCTAATTTCATTCCAAGCGATAAATTACGTGAAGCTAATATATCTTTAATTTCAGTTAACGATTTTTTTCCTAAGTTAGGTGTTTTTAAAAGTTCAACTTCAGTTTTTTGAACTAAATCGCCTATATAATGTATAGATTCTGCTTTAAGACAATTAGCTGATCGTACGGTTAATTCTAAGTCATCTACAGGACGCAATAAAATAGGTTCAAATTCAGGTTTTTCTTCTTTTACTTCTGGTTCTTTAACATCTCTCAAATCAACAAAAGCTTCTAATTGTTCTGACAAAATAGTTGCAGCACGTCTTATAGCTTCTTCAGGATCAATTGTCCCATTTGTTTTCATTTCGATAATTAGTTTATCCAAATCTGTTCTTTGTTCAACTCGTGCAGCTTCAACATTGTAAACAATTCGATTTATAGGACTATAACATGCATCTACCAACAAGCAACCAATAGGTCTTGATTCGTCTTCTACATGTACTCGAGATGAAGCTGGAATATAACCTCTTCCACGTTGTACCTTTATTCTCATCTGAATAGAGGAATTATTATCCGTTAAATGACAAATTACATGATTAGGTTTTATAATTTCAACATCATTATCATGTATAATATCTGAAGCAGTAACACAACAAATACCTGTTTTTTGAAGATTAATAAAGGCCTCATCTTTTCCATGCAACTTAATTGCTAATCCTTTTAAATTTAGTAAAATTTCCAAAATATCTTCTTGAATGCCTTCTTTAGTACTATACTCATGTAAAACACCGTCAATTTCTACCTCTGTTACAGCACAACCAGGCATAGAAGACAGTAAAATTCTTCGCAATGCATTGCCCAGTGTATGACCAAAGCCTCGTTCTAATGGCTCTAATGTAACTTTCGTGTGAGTTGGGGTAATTTGTTCAATATCGACTAAACGTGGCTTTAAAAATCCCATAATAGAACTCTGCATAATAAACCCCTATATCTAATAGTCAGTTTTATTACTTAGAATAAAGTTCAACAATCAAATGTTCATTAATTTCTGAAGACAAATCTGAACGTTCAGGAAATCGTTTAAAAATCCCTTCCATTTTAATAAAATCTACTTCTATCCAAATAGGTTTTTCTCGTTGTTCAGTTAATTCCAAAGCAGCTTTTATCCGTGATTGAGCTTTAGACTTATCTCTAATAGATATACGATCATTAGGAGTAACTTGATATGATGCAATGTTCACAACATGATTATTTACTTGAATAGATTTATGATTAATTAACTGTCTCGATTCAGCACGTGTACATCCGAATCCCATACGATACACTACATTATCAAGTCTTCTTTCTAGAATTTGCAGTAAATTTTCTCCAGTATTACCTTTTAAACGTGAAGCTTTTTTGTAATATATTTTAAATTGCCGCTCTAAAACACCATAAATACGACGTACTTTCTGTTTCTCGCGCAATTGAATTGCATAATCAGACAATCTTGGTTTTCTTAATCCATGTTGCCCAGGAGGATGCTCTAATTTGCATTTTGATTCTATCGAGCGAAATCCAGATTTTAAAAATAAATCAGTTCCTTCACGTCGACTTAATTTTAATTTAGGGCCTAAATATTTTGCCATTTAATTCTCCAATAATTTCTAAAATTTACACACGACGTTTTTTAGGAGGCCGGCAACCATTATGAGGAATAGGTGTTACATCAGTAATATTTGTAATACGAAATCCAGCAGCATTTAAAGCTCTAATAGTAGATTCTCTACCTGGACCAGGACCTTTTACCATAACTTCTAAATTTTTTATACCATAATCTTTTACTATTTCTGCGCAACGTTCAGCTGCAATTTGTGCAGCAAAGGGAGTTGATTTTCTAGAACCTCTAAAACCGGAACCTCCAGACGTTGCCCAGCCTAGAGCATTACCTTGCCGATCAGTAATAGTTACAATAGTATTATTAAATGAAGCATGAATATGAGCTATACCATCTGTTATTTGTTTTTTTACACGTTTACGTGTCCGAATAACTGAGTTTTTTACCATAATTAAAATTACCTAAATTATTTTTTTATCGCTTTTCTAGGGCCTTTACAAGTACGAGCATTTGTTTTTGTTCTTTGTCCTCGGACCGGAAGATTTTTACGATGTCGTATGCCACGATAACAATTAAGATCAATTAAACGCTTAATATTTAAATTTTTTTCTCGTCTTAAATCGCCTTCAACTACATATTTAGCTACATTTTCTCTCAATAATTCAATATCTGATTCTTTTAAATCTATTATTTTCATGGTTTCTGAAATATTTGAATTCATACAAATAATCTTAGATCGTTTTCTTCCTATTCCATATATTGCTGTTAATGCTATGATAGTATGTTTATTCTCAGGAATATTAATACCGGCGATACGAGCCATTTTATACAATCCTTAAAATTTATTAAGATAAACTAACATAATAAATTTATCAATATATATAAATATTAATAAATTTTAATATAGTTTTTATTTTTTAACTTTAACCTTGACGTTGTTTGTGTTTCGGATCATTACTACAAATAACTCTTACTACATTATTACGTCGTATAATTTTACAACTTCGACAAAGTGTTTTAACAGAAGCTTTAACTTTCATTGAAAATCCTCAACTATTAAAAATTTAATTTAACCTAGCTTTTTTTAATATAGAGTCATATTGACTAGACATTATTAAAGTTTGAATTTGAGCAATAAAATCCATTATCACTACAACTACAATAAGCAATGACGTACCACCAAAGTAAAATGGGACATTCATAGCACTTCTCATGAATTCTGGTACTAAGCAAATAAAGGTAATATATAAAGAACCAAAAAATGTTAATCGTAACATAATTTTATAAATATATTTAGCTGTTTGCTCACCTGGCCTAATTCCTGAAATAAAAGCGCCTGACTTTTTTAAGTTGTCTGCAGTTTCACGAGGATTAAAAACTAATCCAGTATAAAAAAAACAAAAGAAAATAATAGAAGCTGTATATAAAACTAGGTATAAAGACTGATTAGGTTGAAAATAAAACAAAATAGTTTTAAAAAAGCTGTATTTCTTATCTATTCCAAACCAAGATATAATAGTAGCAGGAAATAATACAATACTTGAGGCAAATATTGCAGGAATAACACCAGACATATTTACTTTTAAAGGTAAATGAGTACTTTGTGCTGAATAAATACGACGACCTTGTTGACGCTGAGCATAATGAACAATAATTTTTCTCTGACTACGTTCAATAAAAACAACTAAAAAAACAACTAAAAAAATTAATAATAAAACAGATAAAAACAATAATAAATGTAAATGCCCTTGTCTAGTCTGCTCAATTGTATGTGTAATCGCAGAAGGAAGTCCTGCTATTATACCTGTAAAAATGATAATAGAAATACCATTACCAATACCACATTCTGTAATTAATTCTCCTAACCACATTAAAAACATAGTACCAGTTACTAATATAATAATAGCAGTAAAATAAAAATAAAAATTTGTATCAACTATAATAGGTCGCATGCTGGATATGCTAGATAAACTTGTCACAACACCAACCGACTGAAAAAAAGCTAATATTAAAGTAGCATATCTTGTATATTCATTAATTTTATATCGACCTGCTTCTCCTTCTTTCTTTAATTCGGATAAAAAAGGAATCGCTAAAGTTAGTAACTGAATAATAATAGAAGCCGATATATAGGGCATGATACCTAATGCAAAAATAGAAGCTCGATTCAAAGCCCCGCCAGAAAACATATTAAACATTTCAAAAATAGTGCCTTTTTGATGATTTAATATTCTAGACAAAATTGTAGTATCAATTCCAGGTATAGGAATAAAGGAGCCGATACGAAAAATAATTAAAGAAATTATTACAAAAATAATTCTATTTTTAAGTTCATTAATATTTTTTTTAGAATTTTTAAAATTCATTCCTAATTTATTAATCATTATTTACTAATTATCCTTCAATTTTACCACCATAATTTTCAATTTCTATACGAGCGCCTTTAGTAACACGCAAACCACGTAATATTATAGGGCTTTTTAATTTCCCTGAAAGAATAATTTTTACATATTTAACATTCTTATTAACAATATTTTCTTTTTTTAAAATTTTTAAATCAATTATGTTAGCTGATAATTGTGATATTTGAGATAATCTAACTTCAGTAGTAATATTTGTTTTTCTGGATTTAAATCCAAATTTAGGAAGTCTTCTATACAAAGGCATTTGACCTCCTTCGAAACCACGATTTATACTTCCACCAGATCTAGATTTTTGACCTTTATGTCCTCTTCCAGCTGTTTTTCCCAAACCAGAACCAATGCCTCGACCTAATCTTTTTCGATTTTTTTTAGATCCAAATGACGGAGATAAACTATTTAGATGCATAAATTATTTCTCTTGTATTTTTAAGATATACGATACTTTTTTAATCATACCTCGAATTGAAGGCGTATCTTCAAGAGTAACGGTATGTCCAATAAAACGCAATCCCAAACCAGACAGTGTTTTTTTATGTTTTGGAATTCTTCCTATAGAACTTTTTACTTGAGTAATTTTAATAGTTTTCATTGATTAGAATTTACCTTCCTAAGATATCTTCAATAGATTTATTTCTTTTCGCTGCTATCATTTCTGGGGATTTCATATTAACTAAACCATTCATAGTCGCTCGAACTACATTAATTGGATTAGTTGATCCATACGTTTTAGCTAGTACATTATGTATACCAGCTACTTCTAAAACTGCACGCATAGCTCCTCCCGCAATAATTCCAGTACCATCTGAAGCAGGCTTCATAAATACATTAGATCCAGTGTGCGATCCTTTTAGAGGGTGTTGTAAGGTTCTATTTGCTAACGGTATAGTAAACATATTACGTCTTGCTTTTTCCATAGCTTTTTGGATAGCTGCAGGGACTTCACGAGCTTTTCCATATCCAAAACCAACACGTCCCTTTCCATTGCCAACTACTGTTAGAGCTGTAAAAGAAAAAATTCGACCACCTTTAACTGTTTTTGACACACGGTTTACAGTGATTAACTTTTCTTGTAATTCGTTGTTATTTTTTTTATCAATATTGACCATTTTATATTTTGCCTTAAAACTTGAGCCCAAAATTTCGAGCAGAATCTGCTAATACTTTTACACGACCATGATATTTAAAACCAGAACGATCGAATGAAACTTTAGATATTCCTTTTAACAAAGCTCTTTTAGCAATACTTTTTCCAATAACTTCTGCTGCCTCTTTATTTCCCGTATATTTCAAACCAGATTTAATCTGTTTTTCTACAGTCGAGGCAAAAACTAAAACTTTTGCTTCAGAAGAAATTATTTGAGCATAGATATGACGAGAAGTGCGATGCACAACTAAACGCGTTGCTCCTAATTTTTTCATTTGATAACGTGATTTTTTTAATCGACGTATACGAGAGTTTATTTTTGAATTTCTAGAAGTAGTCATTTTACTTTTTTTTAGCCTCTTTTACGCGCACAATTTCATCTGAATATCGAATGCCTTTTCCTTTATAAGGTTCTGGTTTACGATAAGATCTTAAGTTCGCTGAAACTTGTCCGACTAATTGCTTATCTACTCCCTTGATGATAATTTCTGTAGAGGAAACATATTCAACTTCAATAGAAGAGGGTAAAGAGTATAAAATAGGATGCGAATATCCTAAAGACATATTGATAATATTATCTTTTGTTATTGAAACACGATAACCTACACCAGAAAATTGTAATTTTTTACTAAATTTTTTCGAAACCCCTGTGATCATTGAGCAAACAAGAGCTCTTGACGTACCAGCTTGCGCCCAGCCATCAGAAAACCCTAAACGCGCTGAAAAGGTAAGAACATTATTTAAATATTTTACTTCAACTGCACGATGAATAATACGTGAAAGATTACCATATTTTCCTTGAATAGATATTAATTGTGCATTTAATTCAACTTTAACATCTTTTGGAATAGGAATTGGACATTTAGCAATACGAGACATTTTATCTCCTTTAAGCTACATAACATATAACTTCGCCACCAAGACCAAGTTTACGTGCGGTGTGATCTGTCATAATACCATGAGAAGTTGAAATTATAGCAATGCCTAATCCAGACATAACTTTAGGTAAATTATTCTTTTTTTTATATATTCGTAAGCTTGGTCGACTTACTCTTTGAATTTTTTCTATTACAGATTTTCCTTTAAAATATTTTAAAATAACTTCTAATTCTAATTTATTTTCACCATTTATATTATAATTATTAATATAACCTTCTTGTTTTAACAATTTTATTATAGAATTTTTTAATTTAGAAGCAGGCATCTTAACAGAATATTTATTAGCTGATTGACCATTTCTAATACGTGTCAACATATCAGCTACTGGATCTTGAACACTCATTTTATCTCCTTAAAATTACCAACTTGCTTTTTTTAAACCAGGAATTTCGCCTTTCATAGCAGCTTCTCTAACTTTAATACGACTAAGACCGAATTTTCTCAAAAAAGCATGTGGACGACCTGTTTGACGACATCTATTTCTTTGTCGTGATGGACTAGAATCACGTGGGAACACTTGAAGTTTAAGTACAGCTTCCCAACGCTCTTCTTTTGAAAGTTTCATATTTTTAATAATAGTTTTGAGCGAAATACGTTGAGCATAAAATTTATTAGCTAATTTTATACGTTTAATTTCACGTGCTTTCATTGATTGTTTAGCCATTAGATAACCTTAAATATATTAAACTACGTTACTTACGGAAAGGAAAATTAAAAGCAGATAACAATAAATGACCTTCATTATTTGATTTTGCAGTAGTAGCAATAGTTACATCTAAACCACGAACACGATCGATTTTATCATAATGAATTTCAGGAAAAATAATTTGTTCTCGTATTCCCAAACTATAATTTCCTCGACCGTCAAAGGAGTTCATTGATAAACCTCTAAAATCTCTAATACGAGGAATTGCAATACTAATTAAGCGTGTTAAAAAATCCCATTTTCTTTTTCCGCGTAACGTTACTTTGCAACCAATAGGATAACCTTTTCTAATTTTAAAACCAGCTACAGATTTTCTTGCTTTGGTAATTATTGGTTTTTGTCCAGATATTGCAGTTAAATCTAAAACAGCATTATCTAAATTTTTTTTATCAGAAGCTGCCGATCCAACACCCATATTTAAAATAATTTTATCGATTTTAGGTACTTGCATAATAGAACTATAATTTAACGTTATCATAAGCTTTTTAACTATTTTGGTTTTATAATAACTATGTAATTCAACCATATATCACTCCAAAATATCATAACTATTTTTTAATTGTATTACCATTTGATTTAAAAAAACGTACTTTTTTACCTTCTTCAAATCTGAAACCAACACGATCTGATTTTTTAGATTCTGGGTTTAAAATAGCGATATTGGAAATATGTATAGGAGCTTCTTTTTCAATAATACCACCGTTTTTATTTTGAGAAGGAATGGGTTTTTGATGTTTTTTAACTAAATTTAAACCTTGAACAATTACTTTATTAGATGATAAAATATTTTTAATAAAACTTTTTTTCCCTTTTTCTTTTCCTGTTAAAATTATTACTTCATCATTTTGACGAAATTTGAATGCCATTTTATATTCCTTAAATATTTATTATAAGACCTCAGGAGCTAATGAAATAATTTTCATAAATTTTTCATTTCTTAATTCTCGAGTGACAGGTCCAAAAATACGAGTTCCTATAGGTTGTTCATTATTATTTAATATAACACAAGAATTTCGATCAAAACGTACAGTAGAACCATCAGATCTTCTTACCCCTTTCTTTGTTCTAACAACTACTGCTTTTAAAACTTCTCCTTTTTTTACTTTCCCTCTTGGTATAGCTTCTTTTACTGTAATTTTAATTATATCACCAATTTTAGCATAACGACGACGAGATCCACCTAATACTTTGATACACATAGCTGAACGCGCACCAGAGTTATCAGCTACATTTAAAATAGTTTGTTCTTGAATCATATTATATTATTCCAATTCAAATGAAATTATTACTGAGTATAATATTAATAATATTTTTTTAATAGAAAACATGAACAGACCTAAGTTTGATCATGTTTTAAAATATTTTTTAAAAAATAGTTTTTTCAACAATACGAACTAATATCCAAGATTTAGTTTTGGAAATTGGCCTAGATTCTCTAACTTCTATTAAATCGCCCACAGAACATTCATTTTTTTCATCATGAATATGTAGTTTTGTCGTTTTTTTTATAAACTTTTTATAAATTGGATGCTTCACAAAACGCTTAATTGATACAACAACTGACTTATTCATTTTATTACTCGTAACACGACCTTGTAAGGTACGAATTTTTTCCATTATTTAAGGCGCTCCTTTTCAGTTAGTATTGTTTTTACTTGTGCAATATTTCTTCTCACTTTTCGTAATAAATGTGGCTGCTTTAGTTTACCTGATGCAGATTGCATACGAAGATTAAATTGTTCTCTTAATAATTGTAAAAGTTCTATATTAAGGTCTGGAAAGTTTTTTTTACGAAATTTTAATAATCCTTTCATTACATCACCGTTTTAGTTACAAAAGTAGTTTTAATAGGCAATTTTGATGCGGCTAACTTAAATGCTATACGAGACTCTTCTTCAGATACACCATCTAATTCATAAAGTATTTTACCAGGTTGTACTAAAGCAACCCAATATTCAACATTACCTTTTCCTTTTCCCATTCTAACCTCTAATGGTTTTTGTGTGATCGGTTTATCAGGAAAAATACGTATCCAAACTTTACCTTGTCTTTTAATAAATCGTGTTATAGCTCTTCGCGCAGATTCAATTTGCCGAGCAGTTAAACGTCCTCGATCCACTGCTTTTAATCCAAAAATACCAAAGTTAATATCAGTACCAATTGCAAGTCCACGATTCCGCCCTTTATGCATTTTACGAAATTTCGTACGTTTTGGTTGCAACATTAGAAAACTCTCCTACTTGCGATTTTTACGATTCTGCTTTTTCGATTGAACAGATGGTTTTTTTTCTAATTTCTCAATAGCTGACATACCACCTAGTATTTCCCCTTTAAAAATCCACACTTTTACACCTATTACACCATATGTCGTATGAGCTTCTGAAACACTATAGTCAATATTAGCACGTAGAGTATGCAGCGGAACTCTACCCTCTCTATACCATTCTCTTCTAGCTATTTCAGCGCCACCTAATCTACCGCTTACTTCTACTTTAATACCCTTTGCTCCTTGTCTCATTGCATTTTGCACTGATCTTTTCATAGCTCTTCGAAACATCACTCTTCGTTCTAATTGAGAAGTGATACTATCTGAAACAAGCTTTGCATCTAATTCAGGTTTTCTAACTTCAGAAATATTGATTTGAGCTGGAACACCAGTGATTTTTGCAATAACAACTCTTAATTTCTCAACATCTTCACCTTTTTTTCCTATTACGATACCTGGTCTAGCTGTATAAATAGTTACACGAATACTTTTAGCGGGTCTCTCAATAATAACACGGGATACTGATGCTTTTATCAGTTCTTTCATTAAGAATTGACGAACTTTATAATCGCTATCTATATGATCTGCAAACTCTTTAGTATTTGAAAACCATACAGAGTTCCATTTTTTAATGATACCCAATCTCATACCATTAGGATGCACTTTTTGACCCATTCCTTCTCCTCCAAAAAACATTAAAAATCAGCAACAATGACAGTTATATGACTAGTTCGTTTTAAAATACGATCTGCACGCCCTTTAGCACGAGGCATCATTCGCTTCATTGTAGAACCTTCATCTACAAATATATTTTTAACTTTTAATCGATCTATATCAACGCCATTATTATGCTCTGCATTTGCTATAGCTGATTCTAATACCTTTTTAACTAAAACTGCGGCTTTTTTATTATTAAAATTTAATATATTTAATGCTATTGGCACTTTCTTGCCACGAATTAAATCTGCTATTAAGCGAATTTTTTGAGCGGAAGATCGAACTTTTCGACATTGAGCTAAAGTTTCCATTTATTCCTCTTTTTTCTAACGTTTTTTTACTTTTTTATCTGCAGTATGTCCTCTGTAAGTACGAGTTAAAGAAAATTCACCTAATTTATGTCCAACCATTTCTTCAGTAATAAAAACCGGAATATGATTTCGGCCGTTATGAATAGATATTGTTAAACCAACCATATTCGGGAATACTGTTGAACGTCTAGACCATGTTTTTAAAGGTTTTTTATCATTTAACTTTACTGCTTGTTCTACTTTTTTTAATAAACTAATATCAATAAAAGGGCCTTTTTTTAAGGAACGTGGCATAAGATAATTCTCTAAAGTTATTTATGACGATGACGTAAGATAAATTTTTCAGTACGTTTATTTCTTCGAGTTTTTTTCCCTTTTGTTTGAATGCCCCAAGGAGTCACTGGATGTTTTCCAAAATTTCTTCCTTCACCACCTCCATGAGGATGGTCAACCGGATTCATAGCAGTACCACGTACAGTCGGTCGAATTCCGACCCAGCGTGCAGCACCAGCTTTACCTAGCACTTTTAACATATGTTCTGCATTTCCTACTTGACCAATTGTAGCTCTACAATTAGATTCAGTTTTTCTCATTTCACCTGATCTTAATCTTAAAGTAGCATAATCTTGATCACGCGCTACTAATTGTACATAGCTTCCCGCAGATCGAGCAATTTGACCACCTTTTCCTGGTTTCATTTCTACATTATGAATAAAAGAACCAATAGGAATGTTTTTAATTGGCAAGCTATTTCCTGTTTTAATAGGAACATTTTGTCCAGAGATAACAGTATCACCTATCTTTAAGTCTTTAGGAGCTAAAATATAACTTCGTTTTCCATCTTTATATAATATTAAAGCAATATTAGAAGAGCGATTAGGATCATATTCAAATCTTTCTATTACAGCATCTATGTTATCTTTATTTCTTTTAAAATCTATAACACGATATGCACGTTTATGTCCCCCACCAATATGTCGGGTTGTAATTCTACCATTATTATTTCGTCCTCCAGTTTTACCTTTTTTGGTAATAAGTGAAGAATGTGGCCTCCCTTTATATAATTCCTTATTGACAACTTTAATAACATGACGTCGACCTGGGGATGTCGGCTTACATTTAACAATTGCCATTCTTATTTCCTCTGCCTACTCTATATTACTTATAAAATCTAAATTTTGACCTTTCTTGACTTTAATATATGCTTTTTTCCAATCTTTACGAAAAACAACACGGTTAGAGTGGCGCTTTCTTTTTCCTTGAACACGCAATGTTTTTACACTATCTACCTGTATATTAAATAATTTTTCTACTGCAGATTTAATTTCATATTTAGTCGAACTTTTTAAAACTTTTAAAACAACAGTATTAAACTTTTCCATTAATATAGATGATTTTTCAGAAATATGCGGAGAGAGTAGTATTTTTAACAAACGCTCTTCAGAAATCATGAAAGTATTTCCTCTACTTTTTTCAAAGCTTCAACAGTGATTAAGATATGATCAAAAGCAATCAGGCTTACTGGATCTATAGAATGTACATCTCTTACATCAACTGCATATAAATTTCTAGAAGCAAGGAAGAGATTATTATCTAATGTACTTGTAATAATCAGAACATTTTTTAAATTTATTTTTTTTAATTTTTCAACTAAAAGTTTTGTTTTAGGTAAAATTAAAGAAAAATTTTGAAAAATAATTAATCGTTTTTGACGTATTAATTCAGAAAAAATACTTTTTAATGCGCCACGGTACATTTTTTTATTAATTTTTTGAGAATGTTCTTGAGGTTTTGCGGCAAATGTTACTCCTCCTGAACGCCAAATAGGACTTCTAAAAGAACCTGCACGAGCACGTCCAGTTCCTTTTTGACGCCATGGTTTTCTACCTGAACCAGAAACATCAGCACGACTTTTTTGTGCTCTCGTACCTTGACGAGTAGACGCTGAATAAGCAACAACCACTTGATGAATTAGAGCTTCATTAAAATCTCGAGCAAAAATGATTTCAGAAACACTAAGAAGGCTTTGCACGTCTTTAACTACTAATTCCATGCTTAATTCCTTATTCCTCAAATCTTAATAGCTGGTTTAACAATAAGATCACTACCTGTAGATCCTGGTACAGCACCTTTTACTAAAAGTAAATTACGATTTAAATCAATGCGTATTATATTTAAATTTTGCACTGTAACACGTTTATTTCCCAATTGTCCCGCCATTTTTTTTCCTTTAAATACTCTTCCAGGGGTTTGGTTTTGACCAATGGAACCTGGAACTCTATGAGACAATGAATTTCCATGCGTGGCATCTTGAGTGCGAAAATTCCAACGTTTGACAGTACCAGAGAAACCTTTACCTTTAGATGCACCTATAACATCTACTTTTTTAATATCATTAAAAATATTAACTTTAATAACTTGACCTAATTTAAAATTTTCATTTGCATTTGTTTTAAATTCCCATAAACCATCTCCAGGAGCAACACCGGCTTTTAAAAAATGACCTGATTGAGGTTTATTAAGTCTATTTAATTTTTTTATACCTGTGGTAACTTGAATAGCAAAATACCCATCAGTTACTATATTTTTTATCTGTGTTATTCGATGTTCCTTAAACTCAATTACAGTAACAGGAACTGAATGTCCTTCCTTGGTAAAAATACGAGTCATACCAAGTTTTTTACCAATTAAACCAATCATTTTACAAACCTTATATATCTATCTAATTAACCTAAACTAATTTGAACATCTACACCAGCAGCGAGATCAAGTCGCATTAGTGCATCAACAGTTTTTTCAGTGGGTTCTACTATATCAATTAATCGTTTATGCGTACGTATTTCATATTGATCACGAGCGTCTTTATTAACATGCGGAGAAATTAAAATAGTAAATCGCTCTTTACGAGTGGGAAGCGGTATAGGACCACGCACTTGTGCTCCAGTTCTTTTCGCTGTTTCAACTATTTCTGTGGTTGATTGATCAATTAATCTATGATCAAATGCTTTTAAACGAATACGAATTCTTTGGTTCTGCATTATACCAGAACTCCAATTTTATTAAAGAATAAAAATTTTGACCTATCTCTTTTTAGAGAGATTGGATGTAATTAATAATAATTTCTATATAACCCCTATATTAGGAGTATTTTAAAATATTTCAAATTAAAAAAATTTTTAATTATATAAAACTATTTTATTTTCAAAAATAATCTATAGTATTAATCAAAATACCAAGAAAAGAGCATTGTATACTCTTTTCTTAATAAATTCAACCAAGTACAGCATAAAATATTAAGCTAGTACTTTTGAAACCACACCAGCACCGACAGTTTTACCACCTTCACGTATTGCGAAATGCAATCCATCTGTCATAGCGATAGGATGAATTAAAGTAACAGTCATTTTTATATTATCTCCTGGCATTACCATTTCTACACCCTGAGGCAATTCAATAGAACCTGTCACATCAGTGGTTCGAAAATAAAACTGAGGACGATACCCTTTAAAAAATGGAGTATGTCGACCGCCCTCTTCTTTCGATAAAACATAGACTTCAGACTCAAATGTTGTATGTGGATGAATACTACCAGGCTTAGCTAAAACTTGGCCTCTTTCAATTTCATCTCGCTTTGTTCCACGTAATAACACACCTACATTTTCTCCGGCACGACCTTCATCTAATAATTTTCTAAACATTTCTACGCCAGTACAAGTAGTTTTAGTTGTTTTTTTAATTCCTACAATTTCTACTTCTTCTCCTACTTTTATAATTCCTTTTTCTACTCTTCCAGTAACAACTGTTCCTCTTCCAGATATAGAAAAAACATCTTCTATAGGTAATAAAAACGGCTGGTCAATTGCTCTCTTTGGCTCTGGAATATAACTATCCAAAAATTTAGATAACTCTAATATTTTCGATTCCCATTCAGGATCACCTTCTAAAGCTTTCAATGCAGAACCGCGAATAATAGGAGTGTTATCCCCTGGAAAATCATATTGAGTTAATAAATCACGAACTTCCATTTCTACTAACTCCAATAATTCTTCGTCATCTACCATATCGCATTTATTTAAAAATACAATAATATAGGGAACGCCTACTTGTCTACCAAGTAAAATATGTTCACGTGTTTGAGGCATTGGTCCATCAGTAGCTGCAACTACTAAAATAGCTCCATCCATTTGAGCAGCTCCAGTGATCATATTCTTGATGTAATCTGCATGGCCTGGACAATCAACATGCGCATAATGTCTTAATTCAGTATCATATTCTACGTGTGAAGTATTTATTGTAATACCTCTAGCTTTTTCTTCTGGAGCATTATCTATTTGATCAAAAGCACGTGCAGAACCACCATATTTTTTAGATAAAACAGTAGTAATTGCCGCAGTTAATGTTGTTTTTCCATGATCTACATGGCCGATAGTTCCCACGTTAATATGAGGTTTTAAACGTTGAAATTTTTCTTTTGACATTTTCTATCCCTTATAATATTACTTATAAAAACGTTTTAAAGTTAGAATTATTTATTTTTTTTTTTGAATAATTGAATCAGCAATACTAGATGGTGCTTCTACGTATTTTAAAAACTCCATTGAATAGGAAGCTCTTCCTTGTGTTTGAGAACGCAAATCAGTTGCATAACCAAACATTTCAGATAAAGGTACGCAAGCCTTAATAATTTTTCCTATGGGTAAATCTTTCATACCTTCAATAACGCCCCTACGACGATTTAAATCTCCAATAACATCGCCCATATAATCATCTGGTGTCTCTACTTCAACTTTCATAATAGGTTCTAATAAAATAGGATTAGCTTGTTTAAAACCATTTTTAAAAGCTAAAGAAGCTGCAAGTTTAAATGCCAGCTCTGAAGAATCAACATCATGATAAGATCCAAAATAAAGACGCACTCCTATATCTACAACAGGATAACCTGCTAATGGTCCATATTTCAATTGCTCCTGAATACCTTTGTCAATTGCAGAAATATACTCATTAGGTATCACCCCGCCTTTGATATCATTAACAAACGAATACCCTAAACCTCCAGGTTCTAGTGGAAACAACTCTATAACAACATGACCATATTGACCTCTTCCGCCAGATTGTTTAATATGTTTTCCTTCAACGTCAGTAACTTTATTTAAAATTGTTTCACGATATGCTACTTGTGGTTTTCCAATATTGGCATCTACACTAAATTCCCGCTTCATTCGATCGACAATAATTTCTAGATGCAACTCGCCCATTCCAGAAATAATTGTCTGATTGGATTCCTGATCAGTATGAACTCTAAATGAAGGATCTTCTTTAGCTAATCTATTTAATGCTATACCCATTTTTTCCTGATCAGCTTTTGTTCTAGGTTCTACTGAAATTGATATTACTGGATCTGGAAATTCCATACGTTCTAATATAATAGGTTCGTTTAAATCACAAAGTGTATCTCCAGTAGTTACATCTTTTAGTCCAATAGCTGCTGCTATATCACCTGCATATACTTCTTTTATTTCTTCTCTTTTATTTGCATGCATTTGAACAATTCTACCAAATCTTTCTCGCTGAGATTTAACAGAATTAAATACAGTATCTCCTGATTTTACTATTCCTGAATATACTCTAAAAAATGTTAAATTTCCTACAAATGGATCATTGGAAATTTTAAAAGCCAAAGCTGAAAATGGAGCGCTATCATTTGATGATCTAATAGCAGGATGATTGGTTTGATTATTTAAAATACCTTTAATATCTTGAATATCGTTAGGAGCAGGTAAATATTCTACTATTGCATCCAATAGTGCTTGAACTCCTTTGTTTTTAAAAGCGGAACCACAAGTAATCAATGTAATTTCATTATTTAAAGATCGCTTTCTTAATTCTAACTTTATTTCTTTTTCAGATAATTCATTTCCATTTAAGTATTTTTCCATAAGATTTTCATTAGATTCAACAGCAGATTCAAGCAAATTTTGATGCCATTTTTCAGATATTTCATGCATATCTGAAGGAATATCTTTATAGGTAAAAGTAATTCCTTGATCAAAATCTTGCCATTCAATCGCTTTCATTTTAATTAAATCTATTACACCTGTAAAATGCTCTTCCGAACCAATCGGTAATTGCAAAGGTACGGGATTTCCTCCTAATCGTGTTTTAATTTGTTTTACAGATTTTAAAAAATTTGCACCCATGCGATCCATTTTATTTATAAAAGCTATACGCGGTACATTATATTTATCAGCCTGTCTCCAAACAGTTTCAGATTGAGGCTGAACACCACCTACTGCGCAATAAACCATGACTGCTCCATCTAAAACACGCATAGAACGCTCTACTTCTATTGTAAAATCTACATGTCCAGGGGTATCAATAATATTAATCCTATGAGGTTGAAATTGTTTACCCATTCCACTCCAAAAAGCTGTAGTAGCAGCAGATGTAATTGTAATTCCTCTCTCTTGTTCTTGTTCCATCCAATCCATTGTTGCTGCTCCATCATGTACTTCACCAATTTTATGATTAATTCCAGTATAAAAAAGAATTCTTTCTGTAGTAGTGGTTTTTCCAGCATCTATATGAGCACTAATTCCAATGTTACGATATCGAGAAATAGGTGTTGTACGAGACATAATAAACTTTACTTTTAGTTTTTAAAGGTTGTTGTTATTAAGCAAAATTAAAATACTTGCTAAGTATAAATATAAAAATTTTTAAAAATTACCAACGGTAATGAGCAAAAGCTTTATTTGCTTCAGCCATACGATGAACTTCTTCCTTTTTTTTAACAGAAGCTCCTTTATTATCTAACGCATCATATAATTCATTTGATAAACGTAAAGCCATAGATTTATCTGATCTTTTTCGAGCTGAATCTATAATCCATCGCATAGCTAATGCATTTCGACGTACTGGTCGTACTTCAACAGGAACTTGATATGTAGAACCTCCGACTCGACGAGATTTAACTTCTACAGTTGGTCGAACATTTTCTAAAGCAATTTCAAATGCTTCTAACTCATTTTTTTCTGTTCTTTTTGATAAATTTTTCAAAGCAGTATAAACAATAACCTCAGCAATAGATTTTTTGCCGTCTATCATTAAAATATTAATAAATTTAGCTAATAACTCCGAAGAAAATTTTGGTTCAGGTAAAATTTTTCGAGCAGTAATAATACGTCGACGAGGCATAAGGAATCCTTAAAATTTATATTATTGTATTTAAGAAATTAAACTTTTGTTTTTTTAACGCCATATTTAGAACGGCCTTTTTTCCGATCTTTAACACCAGCGCAATCTAAAGAACCTCTAATAACGTGATATCGGACTCCAGGTAAATCTTTAACTCTTCCGCCACGTATCAAAATAACAGAATGTTCTTGTAAATTATGACCTTCTCCTCCTATATATGCTGTAACTTCAAATCCATTAGTTAATCTTACACGACAAACTTTACGTAGTGCAGAATTAGGTTTTTTAGGTGTTGTTGTGTAAACTCGAGTGCAAACTCCTCTTTTTTGAGGGCTATTTGACAAAGCAGGTACATTTGTTTTAATTACTTTTCGTAAGCGAGGTTTTCGGACCAATTGATTAACTGTGGCCATGTAAGTTCCTATTTATAATTAATTTTATGATTAATTTTAACATAATAAAAAATTGAGATTATATTATAATGTAGAATTTTAGACTGGATATATAAGTCAAAACAACTAAGTATACTTTACCAAGCCATCTGTGTTTTATTTTTAAGTGTTAAAGAAACGAAATTAATATAACTAATTAACATGAAATTGCTAGATATGTTGTTTATAATTCCTCGCGCATAAACATCTTCTTTTATGAGATATAAATTTGCTGAGCTAAAAATGATACTATCCAAAAAAACACTATTTGTTAAAGCAATTAAAACACCATCTTGTAAAGCTAAAAAATCGTCTTTTTTCTTTAACATGCTTATAAGAAGAGGTATATTAGTTTTGTAAGGAGATTGTATTAAAGTATGTAACATAATAAATTGTCTTTAGAAGTTAATAATTGCATCGTGATTGTCCAGCTTAGCACGTAAAAAATATGAATTTAATATATTAACTGGTAATATAAATTTCGTGTTAACATTGAGTCCATTTTGCAGCAAAGATAGTTTACAACAATAAAAATCTTGTATTTTATATAAAGATAATAAAGAAAATAAAGATGTGTAATCACGAGTTAAAATTTTTTCTGATTTATAACTTTTAAATAATTGCAAAACACCATCACCAATAAAAAATAAACTCATTTTTTTTAAAATAGCAGAAGTTCCTAAGATAAGATCTAATCCTTCTTTACCGAAAGTTGTTCCATGAGGAGAATGAGAAAAAACAAAAGCAATTTTTTTCATAACAATTATTACATTAAGTTAAAATTGTATTATACGATCTGAAATATATATAGCATGTCCTAATTCTAACAATCCGCTTAATCGAAAAAAAGGAGATAAATTTCCCTTTTTAAAATTAGCTATAGAATTATCTTCCACTACACCTCTTCTTTCGGCTGCAGTAGTACATACATATAACTTCACATCATGTTTTTCATATAATGCTTGCCAACCTTGAATTAAATTAAACTCATCAGTAGGTGTTTTATTTATAATATTAGCATTAAGTACACCATCAAAATAGAAAAAAACACTATTTAATACATGATGCATTTTGATTAATGATTCGCAAAACAAAAAAGCCGTGCTAGCATTTTGCGTTCCATAAGCTGCACCTGTTACTAAAACTGTATAGTTCATTATTTTATTTCATACTATTTAATATTTTAATTATTTTTTACATCAATTAACTCGATATCAAAAACTAAAGTAGAATTTCCTGGAATTCCATTTAATCTAGAATTTCCGTACCCTAAAGAAGGAGGTATAACTAACTTAATTCTTCCGCCTTTTTTAATATATTTCAAGCCTTCTTGCCATCCTAATATTACATCTTTTAAAACAAAAACAACAGGTTTACCTCGACTATATGAATTATCAAATTCTACGCCATTAACTAAGAATCCTTTATAATGTACAGTAATTTCTGTATCTTCTGTGATCTCCTCGCCTCTACCTGGATTGTCTATAATATACATTAAACCACTTTGAGTTTTATGCGCACCTTTAATTTGAGAAAATTTTTTCATGTACAATTGTCCTTGAATTAAATTTTCTTTTTCATTTTTTTCTATTTGATTTTTAGTAGCATTCTTAAGTTTTGTTTCTAGTTTTTCAAGGATTTCAGAAATTTCTTGATTAGATAACTTTAAATTGTTTGAAATAGCATCTTCAATTCCGGATAGAAGACTATATTTATCTAATTGAATACCTAATTGTTTTTGCTTTTCAAAAGATTGATTAACATAATTACCTAAAGACACACCTAAAGCATATCCTATTTTTTCATTTTCATTTATAAAAACTTTTTTATTTTCTAAATAAGATTGCGTTTTAGGGTTTAATTGTGTTTCTGAAAATGCACTAGAAATATAAAATGTTAGAAATAACAACATAATTCTTTTAATCAGAAAAGAAATCATTTATTGCTCCATTAAATAAATTTCTATTTTTAAGATTTTTATTAAATAATCTTTCGCAAGATAAAATTATTTTATATAATATTAAATAGAAAATAAAAAAATTTTAAAATAATCAAGAATAAAAAATGAAAATAAAAAAATTTAAAAACATTCAAAATAAAAATAAAAAAATTTATAATCAAGAAATATATTATAATGAACTTAAGAATAATATTTTTTTACATAAAAAAGAAATAAAAAATATACAAGATAATATAAAAAATTTATCAAAAAAAATAAATTATTTAGAATCATGTATGAATCGAATCTTAGACATACAAAAACCGCCACATTATTAAATAGTAATATTATTTTAATATTCACAAAAACAATTTTAAAATTTTTCTAAAGCATAACAAAAACGATTCATTCCTTCGGTGATATCAGTTTCGCTAATAATCAATGAAGGCGCCATTCTAATTACATTTTTTCCTGCAGTTAAAAAAATTACACCTTCTAAAAATGAAGCATATAAAATATCTTTTATTTTTTCTGCAAATTTTGATTCTAAAACAATACCAATAAGCAAACCCATCCCTCTAATTTCTGTAAACAATTTAAAACGTTTGTTGATAATGTTTAATTCAAATCTAATTCTTTTTAATTTTTCTTTAACACCAGATAATATATATTTAGTATTAATAATCTCCACTGTTGCTTCAGCAATAGCACAAGCAAGAGGATTTCCACCATATGTTGTTCCATGTATTCCAGGGGTAACTACAGATTTAATTTCACTAGTTGTTAACATTGCGCTAATTGGGAACCCCCCCCCTAAAGATTTAGCAATGGTTAAAATATCAGGTTCTATTCCGTAATGCTCATATGCAAATAATTTACCAGTTCTACCGATTCCTGTTTGAACTTCATCAAAAATTAATAATGCGTTATATTTATTGCATAATAATCGAAGCTCACTAACAAAAGATTTTGATGCTGGAATAATTCCACCCTCACCTTGAATTAGCTCTAAAACTATTGCGCAAGTATCTTTATCAATTATGTTTTTTACAGTTTCAATTTTATTAAATTCAGCATGCTGAATACCTGATGGTTTAGGCCCAAAACAATCAGAATATTTTGATTGACCACCAACAGATACTGTGAATAGTGTTCTACCATGAAATGAATTATAAAAAGAAATAATTTTATTTTTTTTTATATGATATTTTTTAGCTGAATAGTAACGTGCTAATTTAAATGCCGCTTCATTTGCTTCAGCTCCTGAATTAGCAAAGAAAACGTAAGATGCAAAACTTGATAAAACCAATTTTTTAGCTAATCTTAAAGATGGTTCATTTGTAAAAAGATTACTAGTATGCCATATTTTTTGACTTTGATAATTTAAAACTTTATTCAATAAAGGATGACAATGCCCTAACGATGTAACTGCAATTCCACCAGAAAAATCAATATATTCTTTACCTTTTTGATCCCAAATACGACTACCTTTACCTTTTGTAGGAATAAAAAAAGAAGGGTTATAAAAAGGTAGAATAAAATCATTAAAATTATTTCTTGTAACCAATTCATTTTTCAATATCATTAAATTTCCTAAAATATATATTTACTAAATTAACAAATTTTTTAAAAATAAAAAATGTATTTTAAAATAATTAAAAAATTATTAAAAAATTAAAAATTTATTAAATAAAAAAGTTTGAATTAATTAAATTAAAATATACATTATATTTTATTAAATTTAAACTTATTTTAGCAATAAAAATAAACAACTGTTTTATATTTAGTTGAAAAATTTTTTATATTTTAATATCTGAATAAAATTGAAATTGCAATAAATAATATATTGAAAATATAAGACAGTTTTAACACTTTAAAAATTTTATTCATAAAAACAGGTGAAAAAAGTGAAAAACATTAACCAAACAGGACTTACATGGATTAGTTTTTTTTCATACGCTTTCACAGGTGCATTAATAGTCGTTACAGGAATGATAATGGGAGATATTGCTAATTATTTTAATTTATCAATATCTCAAATGAGCAACGTTTTTACTTGTTTAAATGCAGGTATATTAGTATCGATTTTACTTAATTCTTGGCTAATTAATCTTATTTCCTTAAAAAAACAATTAATATATGGATTCATACTTTCTATTATTTCAATAATAGGAATAATACTTTCTAAAAATATATTATTATTTTCTATTAACATTTTTATACTAGGATTAGTAAGTGGAATTACTATGTCAATTGGCACTTTCATCATCACAACCTTGTATTATGGATCAAAAAGAGGATCGCAACTTTTACTAACTGATTCTTTTTTTAGTATGTCTGGAATGATATTTCCTATCATTGCAGCATATTTATTAGAAAACAAAGTCTCTTGGTATTGGGTATATGTATGTATAGAAATTATTTATTTTATAATTTTTATTTTATCAGTCAGCTTAAATTTTCCAGAATCACAAGATAAAATAAAATATACAGAAGAAATAAAAAAATGGAATTTTAATATAATTTTATTATCTATATCTGCATTATTATATATTTTAGGTCAACTAAGTTTTATTTCTTGGGTGCCTCAATATGCAACAGAAATTATGAAAATTAAAATAAAAAAAACAGGAAATTTAGTTAGCAATTTCTGGATGGCATACATGATTGGTATGTGGTTTTTTAGCTTTATAATAAAATTTTTTAATTTAAAGCATATGTTTGCTTTATTGTCTGGTATTTCAACAATACTAATGTACATATATATACATAGCTCGACCTATTCAACAATGAAATATATCATTATTAGTTTAGGATTTTTTTCTAGTGCTATTTATACCATAATTATCACAATAGCTTCGTTACAAACAAAAAAACCATCTGCAAAATTAATAAATATAATTCTATTTTTTGGAACTGTTGGAACATTACTAACGTTTATAGTAACTAGTCCCATTGTTAATAAAAAAGGATTATATGCAACTTTAATATGTTCAAATGCATTTTATGGCATAGTATTTTGTTTATCTTTATTCATATTAATAAATAGAAGAAATAAAATTTATTTAAAAGGATAAAATTTTTTACAAATAAAAGATATCTATACAAAAATATAAAAAACTGTTATTTATATAATAAATAAACTAGAATATAACTATTTCTGGTTTATTTATCTAATTAATTTAAAAAATCAATCAATTCCTATCACAGAAAACACTTTTTTCAAAGTTTCTTGGGACTTTAAACGAGCTCTCACTGCACCAATTTCAATGATTTCTTTTAAAAACAACTCATTATTACGATGGTGAATATAAGATTTTTGTAGTTTTAACAAAAATTTAGATAGAGTTTCCGCAACAATATTTTTAAACTCACTATATAGAACCCCATGAAATTCTTGTTCTAAAAAATTAATTTCTTTATTCGTTATAGCAGAAAGAATTTCTAATAAATTTGAAATTCCTAATTTTTTATTGGTATTGTAATAAATTTTTGGAGGGTTTTCTGAATCTGTAATACAATTTTTGATTTTAAAAACAACAGAAGAAATATCTTCTAATAAAAAAATAACATTGTTTTGATTTATATCAGATTTAGACATTTTTTTCGTAGGATCTAATAAAGACATAACTTTAGAACCGTTTTCACTGATAATAGGTTTTGGTATAGTAAAAACATTTCCATGTAAAAAATTAAAACGGTTAGCTATTTTACATGTTAATTCTAAGTGTTGCTTTTGATCTTTTCCTACTGGAACAAAATTTGTTTGATATAATAAAATATCTGCAGCCATCAAAATAGGGTAATTGAACAAGCCAATGTTGTTATTTTTAACACAATTTTGAGATTTTTTTAATTTAAATTGAGTCATTCTAGATAATTCACCAAATTGACTACAGCAACTCAAAATCCAATTTAGCTGGCTATGTTGGCAAACATGCGATTGAACAAAAATAGTACTTTTTTCGGGATCAACACCACAAGCTAAATATAGAGCTAAAGTGTCTAATATCGCATGTTTTATTTTTTTTTTTTTATTAATCATTGTTAAAGCATGTAAATCTGCAATGCAATATAAACATTCATATTTACTTTGCATATTTGACCAATGACGCATTGTTCCAATGTAATTTCCAATAGTTAATTTACCAGAAGGTTGTACTGCACTAAATAATATTGGCTTAGGATTAATAAGCATAAATTAAAAACCTTAAATAAAAAATTAATGAATAGACTTAAAATCAGAATATTTTAATTCTTGTCGAATTTTTTTAATAATTCTTTGATAATCAGGATAATCAAAAATTCCAGAACCAATTACAAATACATTGGCTCCTGAGACAGCTATTTCAGAAATATTTTCTAATTTAACTCCTCCATCTACTTGTAAAAAAATATCTAATGCATTCGAATCAATTCTTTCTCGTACTTCACGTAATTTTTTTAATGTAGATGGTAAAAATAATTGATTTCCAAAACCAGGATTAACCGACATTAACAAAATTAAATCTAATTTATCTATTACATAATCTAAAAAACTAAGAGAAGTCGCTGGATTAAATGCTAAACCCGCTTTGCATCCATTCTCTTTAATTAAATTTAATGTCCGATCGATATGATCAGTAGATTCTGGATGAAACGTGATAAAGTTTGCGCCTGCTTGAGCAAATTGAGGGATTAAATTATCTACAGGTTTTGTCATTAAATGAACATCAATAGGTGCAGTAATTTTAAAATTTCTTAATGATTTTAAAATCATAGGACCCATTGTTAAATTAGGAACGTAATGATTGTCCATGACATCAAAATGAATCCAGTCTCCACCTGAATCAATAACTCTTTTTGTATCTTTTCCTAAACACGCAAAATCAGCAGATAAAATCGATGGAGCTAACAAAAATTTTTTCATATTAATTTACTTAATCTATATGAGTTTGTAAATAACTAATAATATAAACATAATATTTAGAAAAATAAAATAATATTTAATAAATTAGTATTAGTGTTTTTATTTTTACTTTTTTAAATACCATTTATACTCAAGAAGCATATTGTTGAAAACATTTTAAGTATAAAAAATTTATTGAGAATCTTTAATAGCATTTAAAATAACATTTTTATCTATACCAGAAAAAACTTTAGCTTTTCCAATAGAAATAGGAAGTACTAATCTCATTTCCCCTGAAATTACTTTTTTATCACGCATCATATATGGTAAATATGAAACTGCAGACATATTTTTTGGACCTTTTATAGGTAATCCAACTTTTTTAAATAAAGAAATTATTCTGTTATAATCCGATTTTTTTAAATATCCAAGCAATTCTGATGTACGAGCTGCCATAACCATACCGACTGATATTGCTTCGCCATGTAACCAGCTTCCATATCCAGCATGCGCTTCAATAGCATGACCATAAGTATGACCGAAATTCAATAATGCTCTAAAATTATTTTCTCGTTCATCAAGAGAAATAATTTTCGATTTCAACTCGCAACATTTTTTAATGCAAAAACACATAGATTTATGATCTAATAACAATATTTTTTCAATATTTTTTTCTAGCCAATTAAAAAATATCGCATCAAAAATAATAGCATATTTAATAATTTCAGAAACCCCTGAAATTAATTCGTTATAAGGTAAAGTTTGCAAAAAATTGATATCTATAATAACTGAAGATGGTTGCCAAAAAGAACCTACCATATTCTTTCCTAACAAATGATTTACGCCTGTTTTTCCACCAATAGAAGCATCTACTTGCGCTAAAAGAGTAGTTGGAATCTGAATAAAACGAACTCCTCTTTGGTAAATAGACGCGGAAAAACCAGTTAAATCACCTACTACGCCTCCACCTAATGCAATCAGAGTAGTATCACGAGAATGTTTTTTTTCAAGTAATGCAGAAATAACCATTTCTACTTCATTTAATGTTTTAAATTGCTCTCCATCTGAAATAATTACCTGATCTATTTTAACCCCTGATTTTCTTAGCTGAAAAAATACTTTATCTTTTAAAAGATTAGCTAATGTTTTATTTGTAACTAACATAGCTTGATTCCCTGGTTTCAGCGGCAAGAAAATATTATCTTCTTCAATAACACCGGATCCAATATTAATTGGATAACTACGATCACCTAAGACAACTTTTATTTGTTCCATCATTATTATACTCTAAAATATAGTGTGAATAATTATTAATATTATATTTTTTCTAACAAACGAACTATGTTATTCGCAACAGATTTTGCGCTTTGAGTATCAGTGTGAATTTTAAAATCCGCTATTTCTTCATATAATGGATTTCTTTCAATTGCTAAATTTTCTAATATAATCCTATTTGATATATTCGTTTGCAATAATGGTCTTTTTTTATCTCTTTTTGTACGTGATAACTGCTTTTCAATCGTAGTTTCTAAATATATGACAATCCCTCGAGCTGATAATATATTTCGATTTTTTTTATATTCTACTGATCCTCCACCTGTAGCAAGAATAATCCCTTGTTTTTGCGTAATCTCATTAATTACTTTGACTTCTCTTTCTCGAAAACCATTCTCACCTTCAACATCAAAAACCCAACTAATAGTAGCACCAGTGCGTTTTTCAATTTCTTGATCAGAATCAAAAAATTCCATATTAAGTTGTTGAGACAACTGACGACCAATTGTACTTTTTCCTGCGCCCATAGGTCCAATTAAAAAGATATTTCGTTTTTCTGCCATATTTTTTATTACTACAATAATTTGTTGAAATTTCTCGTGCTGAACATTTTAATATTCGCAAGATATTAAACGCTAAAAATAGAATAATAAAGTTTAAACAATATTACTTTTAAATTTTTTAATAAAAAATTCAATCAACATTCTAAATTAACGCATTTAGACTATTTTCAATAATCATATTGTAAAAATTTATAAATTTTATAAGTATTTCATAAATCAATTTATTCCTTATATTTAATTAGTTATTTTTTGAAAACATTTAAAGAAACATTTTAAAAGAATTAAAAACTAAGCAATATATTCTATCAGAGTAAAGATTATTTTTTCTATATTTTCTTGATAATTTTATTATAAATATTTTTAGATATTTAATAAATTAAAAACTTGACGTAATTTGCTTTTTCAGTTTAAATAAGATAAACATTTTTAAAAATTTATTAAGGTGAGGTGTCCGAGAGGCTTAAGGAACACGCCTGGAAAGCGTGTATATGGAAACGTATCAAGGGTTCGAATCCCTTTCTCACCAAAAAATAAAAAACTAAATTAATAAAGCCGTTTCTAAAGATAAAGAAATCATTTCATTAAAACTAGATTCTCTATCTTTTGATGAAACAGATTCTTTTTTTGAAATATGATCAGAAACTGTACAAATAGATAGAGCTTGTGCTTTAAATTCAGATGCAACAGAGTATATTCCTGCTGTCTCCATGTCTATTCCAACAATATTGTACTTTTTTAAAATATCTAACATATTTTGATCAGTATAAAATGAATCAGTAGTAAAAAAATTACCAATATGAATCTTCAAATTTATTTTTTTTGCAAGTAAAAATGCATTATAAGCGATATTAAAATCCGAAATAGCAGCGTAATCATGATTTTGAAAGCGTATTCTATTAAATTTCGAATCCGTAGAAGCACCTAATCCGATAACAATATCACGTAATTTTATATCATCCCGTACAGCACCACAAGTACCTATTCGAATAATCTTTTTTACATTATATTCTGTTATTAATTCTCTTACATATAAAGTCGCAGATGGTATGCCTATACCATGACTCATAACGGAAATTTTTTTATCTTTATAATACCCCGTATAAGCTAGCATTAACCGTGTTTTATTAATTTGCTTGAAATTATTTAAATAATTTTCAGCAATATATTTTGCTCTTATAGGATCTCCAGGCATTAAAATTGTATCTGAAAAATCATTTTTTTTACTATTAATATGAAAAGTAGACACTTATTTTCTCCTTATTTTAAAATAAATATTTTTACAATATAGATTTACCATATTGCATTTCTGATAATGAAAAGTATTTTGCAATTGTTTGGCCTATATCAGAAAAAGTTTTACGATGACCTAAAAAATTTATTTTTTTATTAGGAGAATAAATTAATATAGGAACATTTTCTCTGGTATGATCCGTTCCTATCCAAGTAGGGTCACATCCATGATCTGCAGTGATAATAAGCAAGTCTTTTTCTTTAACTAAATTAATCATATTTGATAACTGATCATCGAAAAATTCTAAACCTTTAGCATATCCAGAAACATCGCGGCGATGACCCCAAACAGAATCAAAATCCACAAAATTAGTAAATACAATAGTATTATTTTTTGCTAGTTTCATCTCGTTGATAGTCGTATTACACAATTCCTTTAATCCAAAAGATTTAATACTTTTACTAATTCCTACACCTGCATAAATATCTGAAACCTTTCCTATTCCAATTACCTCTCCTTGTTTCTCGTTTATTAATTTTTCCATAACAGTAATAGAAGGCGGGTATATAGATAAATCTAATCTATTTTTTGTTCTTTTAAAATTTGATTTATTACTTCCAATAAAAGGACGAGCGATAACTCTTGCTATTTTAAATTTGTTTTTATCTAATAAATTTCGAATTTTTTCGCATAATTTATAAAGCTTAGATAATCCAAAATTTTTTTCATGGCATGCTACTTGAAATACAGAATCAGATGATGTATATAAAATAGGCTTACCGGTTGCCATATGTTCCTCACCTAATTTTTTAATGATTTCTGTTCCAGATGCATGACAATTACCAAGAATACCAGGTAATTTAAAATTTTTTATAATTTCATTTATTAAAATACTTGGGAATGTGTCATTAACTTTTTTAAAATAACACCAATCGTCTAAAACTGGAACGCCAGCTATTTCCCAATGCCCAGAAGTAGTATCTTTTCCTGAAGAAATTTGACTGGCAAAACCATAACTTGCGATAATTTTAGATTGACTAAATTTTTCATGAAAACCTAAAGGATACTTTCCTGTTGAAGATTTATATGCATGAATTATTCCTAATTTTTTTAAATTAGGGATCTTTAAACATCCTTCTCTTTCTTTGTTAGCCTGGCCTAAAAAGCATTTTTCTGCTATATGTCCAAACGTATCAGAACCATGATCATTAAATTTATAAGAATCAAGACTTGATCCAATTCCAAAAGAATCTAAAATCATCAAGAAAACACGCTTCATTTCGAATACCCAAGATAAATTAAAATATATTTGTATTTACTGCTCTCTTATTTTATTGAAATTAATGTTAACATATTGAGACATCGCTATTTCTAAATTAGCTTCATTAGGAGCTAAATATGTTAAATTATTAAAACTATCTAATGCTAAATAAGTTTTATTTTTGTTTAAAAAAATATCAATATTTTTTTTATTATTTGATGTAATCCATCGAGCAAATTTGATATTAATTTCTTCGTATATTGCATCTATTTTATATTCAATTTTTAAACGTTGAATCACCACATCAAATTGTAATATACCAATAGCTCCCAAAATTAAATAATTATTATTAAAAGGATAAAAAACTTGTATCGTACCTTCTTCTGATAATTGCATTAAGCCTTTTTTTAATTGTTTTTGTTTTAACGGATTTTTCAAAAAAATTCGACGAAATATTTCTGGAGCAAAACTAGGAATACCGATGAAATTAATTTCCTCACCTTCTGTAAAAGAATCTCCAATCTTAATTGTTCCATGGTTATGTATACCAATGATATCTCCAGGATATGCTGTTTTTATATAAAATCTGTCTCCCGCTATAAAATAAAATGCATCAGAAACAATGATATTTTTTTTTATTCTAACATGTCTCAATTTAATCCCTTGTGTATATTTTCCGGATACGATTCTAATAAAAGCTATACGATCATGATGCTTCAAATCCATATTAGCTTGAATTTTAAATACAAAACCTGTAAATTTTTTTTCTTCAGGCTCTACTTTTCTATTTTTGCTAATTCGATAAATGGGTGGAGGGGCCCACTTGATTAAACTTTCTAATATATGATCAATACCAAAATTACTTAATGCACTACCAAAAAAAACAGGTGTAATAATATTTTTTAAAAAATTTTTTTTATTAAAATCTGCATATATATGACTAATTAATTTTAATTCTTCATAAACTTGCAAAATTAAATCTAAACTAACATATTCATTTAATAATTTTTTTTTAAAATTATTAAAATCTGCTTTAAGAACTTTAGTTTTTTCTGATTTATTATACAAATAAATCAATTTTTCATCTAGATGAAAAACGCCTTTAAAATGACTACCGCAACTAATAGGCCAAGTAATAGGTGCACAAGATAATTTTAATTCTTTTTCAATTTGATCTAAAATTTCTATTGGTTCAAGACTATCACGATCTAATTTATTAACAAATGTAATAACAGGGGTACGATGTAATCGACTTACATCCATCAATTTTTTTGTTCTTTCTTCTATTCCTTTTGCAGCATCAATAACTAACAAACAACAATCCACTGCCGTAAGAATACGATATGTATCTTCTGAAAAATCTTGATGACCAGGAGTATCTAATAAATTAACTAAAATGTTTTTATATTGAAATTGCATAACAGACGTCGTAATAGAAATTCCACGATCTTTTTCAATTTGCATCCAGTCTGATTTAGCATATTTTCCACTACCTCTTGCTTTTACTGTTCCAGCAGTATGTAATACTTTACCTAACAGTAACATTTTTTCTGTAACGGTTGTCTTTCCGGCGTCAGGATGGGAAATAATAGCAAAAGTACGTCTTTTCTTTATTGATAACATATCATTTAAATTACACATATACACTCTATTAAAATAATTTATTTTTACAAAAATTTGATATAAATTAAATATATATTTATTCAAATTTTTATATCTTTTTAAATGCAAAGTATTTCTAAAATAAATAAATGGGTATAAACTAAATTATATGCAATAATAAGGACATTTATAATTAAATTATAAATGATAAAAGAGTTTTTGCATGAAAAAAAAAATATATATATTGCATATACAGGCGGAACTATTGGAATGAAAAAATCAAATCATGGATATATTCCTATAGCCGGCTACTTTAAAAAACAATTAACTAAAATGCCAGAATTTTATAGTTCAGAAATTCCAAATTTTATTATTAAAGAATATAACCCGCTAATTGATTCCGCAAATATGAGTCCAATAGAATGGCAAAAAATTGCTGATGATATTAAAAAAAAATACTATAAATATGACGGATTTATTGTTCTTCATGGAACAGATACTATGGCGTATACTGCCTCAGCATTATCTTTTATTTTAGAAAATTTAGAAAAACCAATTATTATTACTGGCTCTCAAATTCCTATAGCAGAAATTCGATCAGATGGACGTCAAAATTTACTAAATTCATTATTAATTATGGAAAATTATCCTATTAATGAAGTAACTTTGTTTTTTAATAATAAATTATACAGAGGTAATCGAACGACTAAATCTAATGCTAATGGATTTAACGCGTTCTCATCTCCTAATATTACCCCTTTATTAGAAATGGGAATTAATATTCGTTATTTATATAAAGATAAATTTTTTAAAAAACAAAAAAAACTAAAAGTATATAAAATTATACCTCAACCTATTAGTATTATTACTATCTATCCTGGAATTTCTAGTAAAATTTTAAAGAATTTTTTATTATACCCAGTAAAAGCATTAATTTTACGCACATATGGAGTTGGAAATGCTCCTCAAAATAAAGATTTTTTAAATGAATTATATGTTGCTAATAGAAAAAATATTATTATCATTAATCTCACACAATGTTCGTCTGGAAATATTAATATGAATGGATACGCAACAGGCAACTCACTCAAGAAAGTTGGAGTTATTAGTGGTTATGATTTAACAATTGAAGCTGCTTTAACTAAATTGCACTTTTTACTTAGTCAAAAAATTTCAGTAAAAAAAATTCGCAGACAAATGCAAAATAATTTACGTGGCGAATTAACAAATCATTCAAATCTTTTATAAAATTAAAGAATAGATCTATCTATTTAAAATTTTTCTTAATAAAAAGAATGATTGCCATGTAAATGTTGAGTTTGATCAATTACTTTTGTTATTTCAGGAAAAAAAGATAATATTTTTTTTTCAACCATTTCTTTTAAAGTTATTCCTATCATTGAACATCCATTACAGCCTCCACTGAATTCTATTAAAGCTATGTTATCTTCAGAAATGTTGATCAGATTTACTTTTCCACCATGAAGTGATAGCTGCGGATTGATTTCTGAATTTAAAAAATTTTTTATTTTCTCTGCTATAGAATGTTTTTTATGCATAATATTTTTTCTAGCATAAGGAGCTTTAAAAGTTAACTGTTTGCTTAGTTTATCTACTACTAAATCAATATTAGAATTTTTTAAAAAAGGAATAATAGATTTGTTAATATAAATGCAGAAATTATGATACTCTAACTTAACATCACATTCATCTATTTCATCTTCGGCACAATAAGCCACTCTACATTCTGCATTTTCCATACCAGGATTAACAACAAAAACACGAATTTGAGTTCCTATTGGTTCTTTAGATAAAAGTGATACAAAATAATTTTGAGCTTCATCAGAAATTTTAATCATAGTAATTTTTTTAATATGTTCTAATTGATTGTAATTATGAATTTAATATAATAATTTTACTAATTAATTATTGTGAATACAAGATAATTATAATGTAATATTGTATGTAAAATATTTGTAATATTAAAAAATGAAAAAATTTACTTGGAAAACTTTAGGGAATGGAGAAATTAATCTCATTATACTAAATGGATGGGGGATGAGTCATAAAATATGGTTTTTTATAATGCAGAAACTTAGTATGTATTTTAAATTACATTTAATTGACTTACCAGGGATAGGAGTAAACAAAAATCTCAATCCTACTAATATGGAACAAACAATCGAAATTTTAAATTTTTATATGCCTAAAAATTCTGTTTATTTAGGATGGTCATTAGGAGGATTGATTGCAACTAATTTCACGTTATTGCACCCTAAAAAAACTTTGGGGTTAATCAATATATCATCTTCACCTTATTTTATAAAACAAAAAAATTGGCCAGGAATAGAAAAAAAAGATTTATATGATATATACAATGGCTTATTAAACCAATATAAAAAAACAATAAATAACTTTTTATCCTTACAAATGTCAAAGCAAAACAAACATTTTCAAGATTTAGAGATATTAAAAAAAATATTGTCTAATGACAATTATATACCTAATCGAAAAACACTAAAAAAGGGTTTAGAAATATTATTATTAGTTGATTTAAGATTTAAAGTATCCATGATTACAGTTCCATTCCTACGTATATATGGAGCTTTAGATACTTTAGTTCCTAAAAAAATTTCAAGTTTTATGGATTTGATATGCCCTAATAGCGATTCTATTATTATAGAAAAAGCAGGTCATGCACCATTTATTTCGCATAAAGAAGAATTTTGTTCTATTTTATTAGAATATTTTTCAAAAAAAATATAAAATACTAATCAAAATAACACTTAAACATCTGCCCCAAAAAATGGGGCTAAATAAAACATATTCTAAATTAATTTAAAATGGAATTTCATCATCAAAATCTATATCTGGAGAATTCATTTGCTCCTGTTTTAATTTATTTTTATCTAGATCTTTAGATATTTCAGTGGTTTCTGTGTTTTTTGTTTTTAAAATATTATTATTTTCATTTGTATTATAAGAATTAGAATTTCGGTTTCCGAGCATTTGCATTGTGCCACCAATATTTACTATGATTTCTGTTGTATATCGATCAAAACCATTTTGGTCTTGCCATTTTCTTGTTTGAAGAGAACCTTCAATATACACTTGTGAACCTTTTCGTAAATATTCTCCAGCTATTTCAGCTAATTTTCCAAATAAAACCACTCTATGCCACTCTGTTTTTTCTTTATTTTCACCTGTATTTTTATCTTTCCAATTTTCTGAAGTTGCAAGTGTCATATTTACTACTGCATTACCATTGGGCATATATCGTACTTCTGGATCTTGACCTAAGTGACCGATTAAAATTGCCTTGTTTACACCTCGACTTGCCATAATAAAAACTCCATTCTAAATTAATTAATACTAATATACTTCTAAATAATATTTTTTATTATTTAAAATATATTATAAATTTTTAATTTATTTTGTAATAAATAAATATAATTATTAATACGATATTTAATGTATTTTAGTTAAAATTTTTAAAGACATTTAAACACTTAATTTAATTATATTTGAAATAAAAAACGTACAATCGCAATAAAAATTTATATAAGTGATAAATTTTTTATATTCTAAATTTTTTAAATTAATTATATAAGTGAAAATTATTTTTTTAAATAAATTTATTGTTTATAATTATTGTACATAAAATATTTTTTCTAGTTTTATTCTAAATAAAAAAATTTATGCAAATTCTAACAAAAATGCAACGCTCAATATATAAAAAAATCTAAATATTTATAAACATATAAAATATGATAAAATTATTTAAATAAAAAACTATATAGAGCAATTTTTAAATTTAAATTTTAATACTCAGAGACTTTATATCATAAATTAATATTTATCTTTGAATTAATTTAAAAAATAAATTTTAATATTAATCATATTTTAAAAATCTTCCTTAACACATACGCCTACGTATTATTAGTAAAAGTACAGATAAAAAATTTTTTTATAAATCAAGTATAAAACATGTATCTTAACAAAAAAATTAAATAAAACATTTAAAAAAGATATAAGAATAATATTTTAAATAATTCACCAGATATAAAGTAAATTTATCAGCCAATAGTTTATTGTTCTAATATTAGAATATAATTTCAAAGTCATTTGCTAAATAATGGTATATGCAATATATATGGGTAAAAATAAGTTATATTTAAATCAAATTAATAGATTAAAAATTCCTCCGCATTCAATAGAAGCAGAACAATCAGTACTAGGTGGGTTAATGTTAGATAATGAACAGTGGGATACAGTTTCAGAACATGTAGTTGCTGATGATTTTTTTAGTAAACCACATCGTTTAATATTTCAAGAAATGCAACAATTATTAAATTCAGGACATCCAATTGACTTAATTACATTATCTGAGTCTTTAGAACAAAAAGGAAAATTGGAAAGTGTTGGTCGATTTTCTTATTTAGCTGAGTTATCAAAAAATACTCCTAGTACTGCAAATATAACTGCTTATGCTGATATAGTCAGAGAACGTGCAATAGTAAGAGAAATGATATTAGTTGCTAATAAAATAGCAAATGCAGGATATGATACACAAGGTAGAAAAAGTGAAGAACTTTTAGATTATGCGGAATCGAGTGTTTTTAAAATAGCAGAAAAACGTTTTAAAAAAGGTTCGGGTCCTAAAAATATAGAAAAAGTACTTGATGAAACGATTAGTAATATTGAAAAATTATTTTTATCTCCTAACGACGGAGTCACAGGAATTAATACCGGATATCAAGATTTAAATAAAAAAACATCAGGTTTACAACGTTCTGAACTCATAATTATAGCAGCGAGACCTTCTATGGGAAAAACAACTTTTGCAATGAATTTATGTGAAAATGCTGCTATGTTATATGATAAACCAGTATTAATTTTTAGTTTAGAAATGCCAGGAGAGCAAATTATGACACGCATGTTAGCGTCACTATCTAGAGTTAATCAGGCACGCATCAGAACAGGTAAATTAAATGATGAAGATTGGTCTAGAATGTCTGGGACAATTAATGTTTTGTTGAAAAAAAAGAACATTTATATAGATGATTCTTCAGCTCTTACACCTAGTGAAGTTCGCTCTCGAGCTCGTCGTATTTATCGTGAAAATAATGGTTTAACTTTAATTATGGTAGATTATTTACAACTGATGAGAGTTCCATCTCTTTCAGATAATAGAACTCTTGAAATTGCTGAAATTTCCAGAACATTAAAAGCGCTCGCAAAAGAACTACAAGTCCCAGTAATCGCTTTGTCACAATTAAATCGTTCTTTAGAACAAAGAGCAGATAAAAGACCAGTAAACTCAGATTTAAGAGAATCTGGTTCATTAGAACAAGACGCAGATTTAATAATGTTTATATATCGAGATGAAATATACCATGAAAATAGCGATTTTAAAGGTATAGCAGAGATTATAATTGGAAAACAAAGAAATGGACCAATCGGAACAATTAGTTTAACTTTCAATGGACATTGGTCTAGATTTGATAACTATTATAGCCCTAAGTATGATTAATCTAAAAATTAAAAAACACTATTTTAAATAAAATTCTTAATTATATAATCATAATTTTTACAGAAATGAAATTAATAAATATGAACAAAAAAAAGATTTTAAAAATTGGAATTGTAATGGATCCAATTCAATTAATAGACATTAAAAAAGACTCTAGTTTTGCTATTTTACTTGAAGCACAAAGAAGACATCATGAAATTCATTATATGGAAGTAAATGATTTATATTTGCAAAAAAATCAGGCATACGCTAAGACACGTTTAATAAAAATACAAAAAAAAATTAACAATCACTTTAGTTTTATTGAAGAAAAAAATATTTCATTAAATCAATTAGATGTTATATTAATGCGAAAAGATCCACCATTTAATATGGAATTTATATATGTAACTTATATACTTGAATATGCAGAAAAAGAAGGTGTATTAATTATTAATAAGCCGAAAAGTTTAAGAGATTGTAATGAAAAAATATTTTCTTTATTGTTTAAAAAGTTTACACCAGATACATTAGTTACTAGAAATATATCTCAAATATATAATTTTTGGAAAACACACAAAGATATCATTATTAAACCTTTAGACAATATGGGGGGGACAAGCGTTTTTCGAATAAAAGAAGACGATGTAAACTGTCTAGTAATTGCAGAAGTTATGACTAATTATGAGAAAAAATATTGCATGATTCAAACTTATTTACCATCGGTTAAGGATGGAGATAAAAGAATACTAATTGTGAATGGACAAGCAATACCTTGGTGTATAGCTAGAATTCCTAAAAAAGGTGAAACTAGAGCAAACATAGCTGCTGGAGGTACAGCTAAAATAAGAAAACTACATAAAAAAGATTGGGAAATAGCAAATCATTTGTCTCCTATTTTGAAAGAAAAAGGGCTTATTTTTGTTGGATTGGATGTTATAGGAGATAAATTAACTGAAATTAACATTACAAGCCCAACATGTATTTGTGAAATTGAATTGCATACAAATATTTCTATTTCAGGTATGTTGTTAGATTATATTGAAAATCAAATATATTAATAGAGATAAAATGATGATTATCGCTTTTGATTTTGGACTTAAAAATATTGGAGTAGCTATAGGAACAAAAGTTCTTAAAAAAGGAAGAGCTTTAAATACATTAAACGCACATAATGGTTACCCAAATTGGAATGATATAAAATACTTATTAAATACATGGCAACCGAATTGTATCATTGTAGGTTTGCCTTTGAACATGGATGGTACAAAACAGGAAATCACAAAAAAAGCAGAACAATTTGCTAATTTATTAAAAAGAAAATTTCACACTTCTGTAGAATTACACGATGAACGTTTAAGTACAAAAGAAGCTAGATCTTTAATATTTAATAAGTATGGTTTTAAAGAATTAAAACAAAATAAAATTCATTCTACTGCTGCTGTTATAATATTAGAAAGTTGGTTTAACACATATTTATGACATCTAATTATTTTACAATTTAAAATATGAACAATATCAAAAATAACATAAACATTCTTAAAGAAAAAATACAAAATTTATTCACAAATAAAACTGAATTGAAAAAATTTAAAATTGTTGCAGCCAGTAAAAATCAATCAGTTGAAAAAATTCAAATGGCTATATTATGTGGAATATATGAATTTGGGGAAAACTATGTTCAAGAAGGTATAAATAAAATTAAAAAATTAAAAAAAAATAATAAAATCATTTGGCATTTTATAGGCAAGCTACAATCAAGAAAAACTAAATTAGTTGCTCAAAATTTCGATTGGTGTCAAACTATTGATCGAGAAAAAATAGCGATTTTATTAAATAAATATAGAACAAACCAAAAACCTCCAATAAATGTTTTAATACAAGTTAATATTTCCGAAGAAACAAATAAAAATGGAGTCTCTATAAAAAATTATCAAAAACTAGCTATAACTGTTTCCAACATGCCTAATCTTAAGTTTCGTGGAATTATGGCTATGCCTAAAAAAGAACAAAAAAGAATAAAATATTGTGATTATCAAAACATTAAAAATATATTTAATATTTTGAAAAATAAATATAAATCAGTTGATACATTATCATTAGGTACAAGTTTTGATATTAAAACTGCTATAATGTATAATAGTAATATGATCAGAATCGGAAAAAGTATTTTTAATAATTAACATTTTAATATGTTAATTCTCTTAAAAATTCAATATTATGATAAAATTACCCCCAATAAGTTTATATATTCACATTCCTTGGTGCATAAAAAAATGTGGATATTGTGATTTTTATTCATATGTTAGTAAAAGAGAAATTCCAGAAACAGAATATATTAAAAATCTTCTTAAAGATTTAGAAAAAGATGTTAAATTGATACATCAAAGAAAAATAAATAATATTTTTATTGGAGGCGGAACGCCTAGTTTATTACATAATGAATCTATTAAAACTTTAATACAAGGAATAAAAAAAAGAGTTAAACTTTGTAAATATTCAGAAATTACAATAGAGTCCAATCCAAAATCAATAGAATACAAACGTTTTAGAAATTATAAAAAATCAGGAATTAATCGATTTTCATTAGGAATCCAAACATTTAATTCCAATTTATTGAAAAAAATAGAACGTACATATACCAAAAAAGAAGCTATTGAAGCAATCAAAGAAATTAAAAAAATTAATAGTAATTTTAATATAGATATCATGTACGGATTGCCTGATCAATCATTGCAGAATGTTTTATCAGACTTAAAAAACGCTATTAGATATAATCCAACGCATATATCATGGTATCAATTGACAACTGAACCTAACACTGCTTTTTATAAAAAAGATTTATGCTTACCTACTGAGAATATGATATTTAAAATGTGTAAAAAAGGAGAAAAATTTTTACGCAAATCTGGCTATATAAAATATGAAATATCTTCATATGTGAAATCAAAATACAAATGTCGTCATAATCTTAATTATTGGCATTTTGGAGATTATATTGGTATAGGATGCGGTGCTCATGGAAAAATTACTAAAGTAAATGGAGAGATTATTCGAACTATTAAAAATAAAAATATTAATGATTTTATAAATGGAAAATATTTAGAAGCTAAAAATTTAATCTCAGAAAAAGATAAAGCTTTTGAATATTTTATGAATGCTTTTAGATTATATCAACCTATTTATAAAAAACATTTTCAAGAACGTACTAATATTAGTATATCAAATATAAAAAATCAAATCAAAAAAGCATTAAAAAATAAATATATTGTAGAAAATAAAAATTCTTGGGAAACCACACAAAAGGGAAAAATATTTCTCAATTCATTACTAAAAATTTTTTTAAATTAAAAACACTTAAAATTTCGACTGAAATATCAAATTAAAAACTTTATTCCCTAACATATTTGCTTTTTTTTCAAATCTTGTTTTGGTATAAATAGAAGAATTTTCAATTAAACTATGCATATTAGATAAATTTAAATATTGATTAATTTTTTTTATCGCATCTAATATATAAAAGGCATATTCTTTCGAATCAGTTTTAATATGTAAGACACCATTAAAAATTAATTTTTTTAAAATTTTTTTTAAAAAATCATATTGTATCATTCGTCTTTTATGATGTCGTTTTTTAGGCCATGGATCAGGAAAAAAAATTTGTATTTTTGACAAGGTGTGATTTCCAATCATATTTTCAATAACTTCTATTGCATCATAACGAATAATTTTTAGATTTTTTAAATCAGAAATGTATGCGAGACGTAAACAAGAACCTATTCCAGACGAATATACTTCAATACCTAAAAAATTTTTATTATAAGAATTAATTGCCATTTGAACTAAAGAATCACCTGATCCAAAACCAATATCTAAGATTACTGGATAATTATGTTTAAAAACTAATTCAAAATTTATATTTTTTAATTGATAATCAATGCCAAATAAAGGCCAATATCTTTGAATTGATTTTAACTGCGATTGAGTGATTCGACCTTTTCGGCATACAAAACTTTGATTCTTTCTTAAAAATATTCCATTTTTATATTGAGGAGTGATAATATTGTTTTTCATATTTTATTAAATTTTTGATTAAAAATGTTTTATCAATTTTACAAATTAACATATTTGTATTTTAACTTTTTTTACAAAAAAATACATCTATATTATATTTTAACTAAAAAATAATTATTGATTACAATGATATTTAATACTTTTTCAAGATTAGTACTTAATTGGTATCATATAAATGGAAGAAAAGATCTTCCTTGGCAAAAGAATAAAACATTATATACAGTTTGGATATCTGAAGTAATGTTGCAACAAACTCAAGTAAAAACTGTTATTCCATATTTTAAAAAATTTATATTAAAATTTCCAAATTTAAATGTTTTAAGTCAAGCTAATTTAAATGATATTTTGCATTTGTGGAGTGGATTGGGATATTATAAAAGAGCAGAAAACATTTATAAAACAGCTAAAATTATAGAACAAAAATTTGACGGAAAATTTCCAAGTAATATTACAGATTTAGTTAAATTACCAGGCATAGGAAGATCCACTGCTGGCGCTATTTTATCTTTTACATTAAATTATTTTTTTTCTATTTTAGATGGTAATGTGCAAAGAATTTTAATACGACACTATGGCCTTACTAAATGTTCAAAAAATACTGCAACTCAAAAAAAATTATGGAACCTAATAGAAAATATAACTCCTATTCATCACACTGGTAAATTTAATCAAGGAATAATAGATATAGGTGCATTAATTTGTAATCCTAGGATACCTAAATGCAATTTTTGTCCATTAAATATAACATGTATTGCTTATAAAGAAAAAGAATGGAAAAAATATTCTTTACAAAAAAATAAAAAAATAAAATCAAAAAGAAAATACTGGTTCATTGTAATTTATTTTAAAAACAAAATTTGGATGCAAAAAAATACTATAAAAAGTATCTGGAATGATTTATTTTGTTTTCCAAGTTTTAATAATAAAAAACAAGCTGAACAATGGATACAGGGGCATCAAATAAATATTAAAAAATATAAAAAAATTAGCTCTTTTAATCATGAGTTTAGTCATTTTACAATGCAAGTGAATCCAATTTTAATTAAATTATTTTTTCAAAAATTTTTTTTTGACATTAAAAAAGAAGGAATTTGGTATGATTTAAAAAAACCTCAAAAAATAGGATTACCTATAATAGTAAAAAAAATTTTAAAATTATCAACATAGTTTTTAAATACAAGGATAATTAGCACAAATGTATCGTAAAATTTTTTGCATATTTTTACAAAAAGAATCTGAAGGTCATGAATTTCCACCATATCCAGGCGAATTAGGAAAAAAAATATATAATAAAATATCCAAAAAAGCTTGGAAGCAGTGGATGGTAGAACAAACTAAATTAATTAATGAAGAAAAATTAAATATGACAAAAGAGATAGATCGAAAAAAAATAGAAAAATATATGAAATTATTTTTGTTTAAAAAAATTATTTTAAAATAATAATATATCTGTTTTTAAATAAAATTCATATTAATTTAATTATAACATTTGAATTAACTAAAAAAGTGCTTATATTTGATTCTGGAATAGGCGGAATTTCTATCTTAAAAAATATTAAAAAGAAACTGCCTAACAAAAATTATATATATTTATTAGATAATAAAGAATTTCCTTATGGAGAAAAAAAGGAATCTTTCATCATAAAAAGAAGTATCAAAATAATTAATAAAATTATAAATCTTTATCCGATTCAAATAGTGGTTATTGCGTGTAATACTGTAAGTACAATATCTTTACATATATTGAAAAAAAAATTTAATATTCCTATCGTCGGGGTTCTTCCTTCATTAGATCAGGCAATGAAAATCACACAAAATAAAAAAGTTGGTATTATAGCCACTAAAGCTACAATAAAAAGTTCATATGTTAAAAATATTATATCTAAGTATACTAATCATATGAATATAGAAGTAATAGCTACAAATGAACTAGCAAGAATTGCTGAGAAAAAAATTAGAAAAATATCTTTTTCTAATTTTGAACTAAAAAAAATTTTTTATCCTTGGATGATACTTGCAGTTCAGCCTGACACTATATATCTTGGATGCACTCATTTTTCATTTTTAAAAAATGAAATTCAAAATATTTTTTATAAACCAATTAATTTTTTAGATTCTTACACAAACACTACTAAAATAGTTAAAAAATATTTTTTAAATATAAAAAATAGTCAAAACATTAAGAAAAATGTTTTTTTATATTCTAAATACAATAAAAATCTAGATAAATTATTATATATTTTAAAAAAATATAAGTTTAACGATTTTAAAAAAATTAATTTAAATTAATTTTTTGATAAAATAAAGTTTTATATTTTTGAAAAATATATTTTAATAATTTATTTAATAAATCTAATTTTTCTATATCAAACGAAAATTCTTCTAACAGGTGTTCAATTTTATTTATGTATTCTTTTAAAATAGATTGATTAAAAACTTTTAAACAATGGTGTAACCAAATTTTTTTTTCATAAGTATTCAATATAAATGGAAAATTACGAGCCTTATATCGAAAAAAAAGTTCTTTTAGACGTTTATCTTGAAAATCTAATTTAAGATTTTTAAAATTTATCGGTTTGGTATTGCTAATTTTTTTAATTAATTTTTTATCATGTAAACTAAAAAAATTATGATAAATTTGTAAATCTACATTTGAAGTTTTTTGAAATATATTTTTTTGAGAGAAAATTTTTTTTATATTATTGATTATTACATAATTCAATTGAATTATATTTATTTTTTCATCAATACAAAAACTTTTTATTTTTAATCTTTCAGTATCTTCTGATCGAATGAAATGTATAGGAACTAATATAGGACAACGATTAAAATGTATTAATATTATTCCTAAATCAAATAAATTTTTAACTTTAATATCCTGATAATTATTATTTTTTAAAAAATCAATTAATTTTTTTACATCTTGAAATAAATCTATGGAAATTAATATATTATTATTGTTTTCATCCCAAAATAAAGGCAATACAAAACTCATATTATTACGTATAGAGCTAAAAATGCTGGAAATATAAAGTATAGGATAAAAATTTTCTAAATTAATGAGTTTAAATAATTCATTTTTTTTTCGATATTTGAAAAAAAAATTAAATAATTTTGGTTGTTTCTTTTTTATTAATTGTGCTAATTTAATAGTAGCATAAACATCAGCAATAGCATCATGTGCATTATGATGTAATATATTATTTTCTCGAGTTAATTCAGATAATTTGAAAATAGGTACACCAAAAGTATTTTTAGGCCATATAATTCCATCAGGCCTTAAAAGATAACAAACTCTCATAATATTTAACAAATCCCAACGTGAATTATTATTTTTCCAACTCCATTCATATGGATCTAAAAAATTACGATAAAATATATTTCTTGTAATTTCATCATCGAAAAAAATATTATTATAACCTACTATACAGGTATTAGATCGCATGAAAATCTTATATATTTTTTTAGCAAATTCATATTCATTAACACCGTGTTTAAGTGTATACTGTGGAGTAATTTTAGTGATTAAGATAGAATGTGGTTCTGGTAAATAATCATCTGATGGAATACAATAAAAACATTTTGGTTTTTCTATAATTTCTAAATTTTCGTCTGTTCTAATAGATGCGAATTGGGCTGGTTTATCTAATGATGTATGTGTGCCAAAAGTTTCATAATCATAAAATAAAAAAGTTAACTGATTTTTTTGAGAAGAAAATATTTTGTTTTTTTCCATGATATAATCTTAGTTATTTAAAAAAATTAAATTTAAAAAATTCTTTTAAATCTTTCAAATGAATTATTTTAAAAGAAAATTTTATAAAGGTTTTAAACATTATGAATACAAAAAAAACATTTAAAAGTGCATTAGAATTTGTACATAAATTTAGAAGAAAAAACAAAATACAACGTGAAATATCTGAAATTGAAAAAAAAATTAGAGATAATGACACAAGAATATTATTGCTTGACAATTTAAACGATTATATTCGGCCAGAAATGAATTACGAAGAAATTAAAAAAATAATTTTCACGATGAAAAACGACTACGAAGATAGAATTGATGATTATATTGTAAAAAATGCAGAACTTTCTAAAGAAAAAAGACATTTATCAAAAGAACTAAAAAATATTATAAATTAATATATTATTATTGAAATATTTAACAGATTTTTCTCCTCCGACTGGGCTCGAACCAGTGACATACGGATTAACAGTCCGCCGTTCTACCAACTGAACTACAGAGGAATATTAATATTTATATCAAAAATTTATATATCTGTCAAATATATATATAAAATTAAAAATTAACTATAAAATTTTTAAAAGAAATATAGATTATTATTGAAAATTCATTTATAGTAAAAGGTGTAAAAATTATTATGGCCCTTTAGCTCAGTGGTCAGAGCAGGCGACTCATAATCGCTTGGTCGCTGGTTCAAATCCAGCAAGGGCCAAAAAATCAAAAAAATTAAAAAATTTTTATATATTTAAAAAATACTACTTAAATTTTTCATCATTAATTAGGACTCAATTTGATGGAATGGAAAAAAGAGTTTATTGAATTTCTTTTAAAAAAAAAGTCTTAAATTTTGGAACATTTATACTAAAATCTGGTCGAAAAAGTCCTTATTTTTTTAATTCCGGCTTGTTATCTACAGGTAAAGACACTGCTAAAATTGGATTATTTTATGCACGTGCAATAATGGATTTAAACGTTAAATTTGATGTTCTATTCGGACCTTCTTATAAAGGCATTCCTATTGTAGTTTCTACTTCTATTGCATTAAAAAATCAATATAATTTAAATATTGCATATTCTTTTAATAGAAAAGAAGAAAAAACATATGGAGAGCAAGGACAGTTAATTGGAAGTGATATAAAAAATAAAAAAATTATTGTTTTAGACGATGTAATCACCTCGGGTATGTCAATCAATCATTCAATTAAAATAATCGAACAAGAAAATTCTCAAATATCTTCAATATTTGTTCTTCTTGATAGAAAAGAAAAACGAGAAGATAATCTAAAAAAAATAAATTGTTTAAAAAAACAAAAAAACTACAAAATCAACTCCATTATAACAATAGATGATTTAATTATGTATCTTTCTGAAAAAGAAAAACTAAAAAAATATGCCTCTAAATTAATAAAGTACTATGCGGAGTATGGTGATTTTTAAAACGAAAAAATATTTATATTCCAGAATGACCAAATCCACTTTGGAAGCGAATAGTTTTTTTAAATTTTTTAACTATAAAAAATTCAGGTCTAATAATAGGAACAAATACTATTTGAGCAATTCTATCGTTAGGACTAATACAAAAATTTTTTTTACCTCTATTCCATAAGGAAACCATTAATTCACCTTGATAGTCTGAATCGATTAAACCTACTAAGTTTCCTAAAACAATACCATTCTTATGACCTAATCCAGAACGTGGTAAAATTAAAGCAGTAATATAAGGATTTTCAATATATATTGAAATTCCAGTAGGTATTAAAATAACTTCCTTAGCAGGTAAAATTATTTTTTTGTTTATACATGCTTTAAGATCTAACGCAGAAGATCCAGGAGTAGCATATTCTGGTAAAGAAAAATCTCTGTTTATACTGCTAGAACTTAAGAATTTAATTTGAATCTTATTAGTATTCATAATTTTTTTAATTTTTTATATCAAGTTACGATGAAACTAAGAAATCTGGATTTATTAGAGATGTTTTAGAAAGTAAGGAATAATTTAAACTTTGTGTTTTTTGATATGAAACTACACTGCCACCCGCAGCCTCAACAATCGCATGACCTGCTGCAGTATCCCAAATATGCGTTGTTCCGAATCTCGGATAAAATTGTGCTTTCCCTTCTGCTACATAACAAAACTTTAGAGATGAACCTAATTTTTTAATTATATGTTTTTTGTTTTCTCTTTTCTTTATAAAATCATATAATTTTTTATTTGAATGTGAACGACTAACAACAAACGTAGGTATATTAGATTGAGCTACAGAAATTTTTTTTTTATGTCCTAATGAATTTATTTTCCAAGCTTGCCTATCAAAAGAAAAATATAAAACATTAAAGTAAGGGGCATATACAACACCTAAAATAGGTATTCCATGTTTAATTAAACTAATATTTACTGTAAATTCACCATTCTTTTTTAAAAATTCTTTAGTTCCATCCAATGGATCAACTAACCAATAAATATCCCAATTTTCATGATATTTAATATTATTTAAATCTTCTTCAGATAATACTAAAGTATTTGGACAAATAGAAAATAAACCGTTTTTAATAATTTTATTTGAAACTTTATCTGCGTTAGTTACAGGACTTTTATCTAATTTGTAAGAAATATCTAATAATTTATGGGAATGATACACATCCATAATAGCAGCTCCGGCATTTCGAGCTAGATTGCAAATTTTATTAATCATTTCACACCATTGTAAGAAAAAATTATGTTTTTTCGACAATATTGACTATAAGATGTTCACATATTTCGCTATGTGGCTGAAAAATAACTTGATGTTCGCCTATGTAACGTAATACTCCGTTGGGAAGTTTTATCTCTTTTTTATTAATTTTGATTCCAATTCGAGACATTTCCTTAATAATATCTCTTATACCTATAGAACCAAATATTTTATTTTCTTTTCCAACTTTTGAAAAAATTGTTATAGATCTAATTTGTTTTACTTTTTCTGCACGAGATTTAGCAAGAAGTAATTTTCTAATATTTTCTTCTTTCAATTTAATTTGTTGAGCTTTAAAAGATTCAATATTTTTTTTATCAGCTAAAATAGCCTTCCCTTTGGGAATCAAATAATTTCTAGCATAACCTGATTTAACTTTTACAATTTTACCGGGATCACCTAATTTATTTACTTTGAACAATAGAATTACTTCCATTATTTATTCTCTTTTAAATTTTAAAATACAATATAATTCATTTAGTACTAATGATGTTGATCAGTATATGGCAGTAAAGCAAGATATCTTGCTTTTTTAATAGCTCTAGATAACTGACGTTGATATTTAGCTCGAGTTCCAGTGATTCGGCTAGGAACAATTTTTCCATTTTCTGTAATATAATTTTTTAACATAGAAATATCTTTATAATCTATCTCTTGAATATTTTCCGCGGTAAAACGGCAAAATTTTCTTCGACGAAAGTAACGCGCCATAATAAAATACCTTTTAAAATAAAAATAAAATTATTTTCAAATTTGTATGTTTTAGTGAAAATTTTTTAAAAATAGTATAAATAAATTATTTTTTAAAAAATTATTTTTTTTCTTTTTTATCTTCTTTTAATTTCATTATAGGAGATACTTCATGAATTGATTTTTTCACTGACATAATCATATTTCTAATAATTGCAACATTATAACGAAAATCTGTTTCTAACAAATTAATAACTTGAGGATCAATTTCTATATTCATAAGAACATAATGCGCTTTATGCAATTTATTGATAGAATAAGATAATTGTCTTCTACCCCAATCTTCTAAACGATGTATAATTCCTAAATTATCAAGAATTATTTTTTTATATTTTTCAATTATTGTATTAATTTTATCACTGTAATCAGGATGGACCATAAAAATTATTTCGTAATGACGCACAAAACTGCTCCTTTTGGGTTTTTTATTTTCCTAGATTTTAAATACAATAACTTGTTTTTAAGGAAATAAGGAACTTTTATATAAAAAACAAAAATATTTCAGATATATAATATTTTAATTTAGTAAGAAAATCAATTAAATTTAATTTTTAAAACTATAAAAAATAATTTTTTTGAAAAAATTATATTATGTACATAAAGATAATTCTATTTTTTTTTGATGTAAGTTTACAGAAATAACTTTAACTTTTAAAACATCACCAAGACAAAAAGTACTTCTAGTTATTTTTCCAATAAATTTTAACGAAACAGGATCAAAATAATAATAATCATCACTTAATTGTTCTATACGAACTAACCCATCAATAAAATATTTATTTAAACGCACGAAGAAACCAAAAGAAGTTATATGAGAAACGACGCCAGTGAATATATCTCCAATTTTTTTTTGCATAAAATCACACTTTAACCAATCCATAACATCTCTAGTAGCTTCATCTGCACGTCTTTCAGACATGGAACAATGTACTCCAATTTTTTTTATATTATTTTTATAATAAACGTTAAAAGATTTATTTTTTTTATTTTTATGAGATTTAAATAATGCATTTTTGATCGCTCTATGTAAAAGAATATCAGGATATCTTCTAATAGGAGAAGTAAAATGAACATAACTAGATAAAGATAAACCAAAATGTCCACGATTGTCTGGAGAATATACGGCTTGTTTCATAGATCTTAATAATATAGTTTGAATCATTTCACAATCTGATCTATTTTTAATTTTTTTTAATAGATCTGAGTAATGATTAGGTTTCGGCACTTCACCGCCAGTTAAAGATAATCCTAATTTATTCAAAATACGTCGAAAATTTATAACACTATCTTTGGTAGGACAATCATGATTTCGAAATAGAATTGGATATTGATGTTTTTGAATAAATTTAGCTGAACATATATTTGCTAAAATCATACATGACTCAATAAATTTGTGGGCATCATTTCTGACGTGTTGATAAATATTTTTAATTTTAAAATTAGAATCTAAAGTAAATTTAGTTTCAACATTTTCAAAATAAACACCTTTTTTCGAAACATCATTTTTTTTTAATGTTTTTTGCAACAAAAACAAATTTTTAATCTGTTTTAATGATTTATTATATTTTAAGCAAAGTTTAATATCATTATTCCAAATCTTAAATATCTCGTCATATGTAAAACGTCCTTGCGAACATATAACCGCTTCATAATATTTATACGTAATTAATTTTCCCTGATTTGATAAAATCATTTCACATATTAAACATAATCGTTCTACATTAGGATTTAAAGAGCATAAATCTGTAGATATTTTTTCTGGCAACATAGGGACTACTAACGAAGGAAAATATACAGAATTTCCTCTTTTTAATGCTTCTTGATCTATAGCAGTTCCAGGTTTTATATAGTAACTAACATCTGAAATAGCTACCCATAAATTCCACCCTCCTTCTTCATCATTTTTTTTTTTACAAAAAATAGCATCATCGAAATCACGAGCATCTTCTTCGTCAATAGTAAAAAAAGGAAGATGTCTTAAATCGATACGACTTTTCAACTCTTTTTTATCAATTTTATTATGTATTTGGTATAACTGATCTTTAACTTTTTCAGGCCACAAATAAGGAATAGCATAAGTGCGTATTGCAATATCTGTAACAAGGGTGGTTTTCATTTCTTTATCACCAAGAATTTCTACTATTTTCCCTTGAACTTTATTTTTTCGATTTAAAAAATTTTTGTTTAATTTAACTACGACAATAGATCCTATAGAAAGATTTTTTTTTGAAATTGACGAAACGACAAATATTTTAAAATTGAATCGATTATCATCTGGGATCACAAATTGTATTTTTTTTTCAACGTAATAACGTCCTACAATTAAAACATTATTTGGTTTTAATATTTTTAATACTTTTGCTGAATTTCTTTTTTTCTTTTCAGGCTTTATAATACGAGCTAAAATAATATCACCATGAATACATAATTTCATTTGATCAATAGATAGAAAAAGATCCTCTTTTAACATTTCGCTTCTAAGAAAACCATAACCATCTCTATGACCAATAACTTTTCCTGTAACCATATTGATGTTTTCTAAAACAGCATAATAATGATCATACGTATGTATAATTTGTTTATCTCTTTCCATGGCTCTTAATCTGCGACGAAATGCTTTTTTATCGTCTTGATTGTTAATGCTAAATTTATTTTCTATTTTTTTTTGACTAATTAAATCTTTATAACTTTTTAAAAAAAATAAAATACGTTCTCGACTAGGAATAGTATTAACATATTTTTTATAATTATTTTTTTGGTAGGTATCTACTACCATATTTACTTCTCCAATGACATTATTTAATTGCAAAATCTGTAAAACATTTTATTATAAATTTATCTTTAAACATGAAATTATAAAAAAAGATTTTTTATTATAATAGTATCGTTTCGATCTGGTCCCGTAGAAATTATATCCACTGGAATTCCGGCAATTTCTTCAATAGATTTTATATAATTCTTAGCGGCACTAGGTAAATTTTCTATTTTTCTTACACCTAAAGTTTTTTTCATCCAACCTGGATATTTTTTATATATTGGCTTCATATTTTCTAATTCATTAAAAGATACACTAGTATGTATTTTTAATGTTTTAATATTTTGATAAGCTACACAAATATTAATTTCTTCTAAATTATCTAAAACATCTAATTTTGTTATACATAATGCAGATAAAGAATTTAATTGTACAGAGTGACGTAAGGCTACACCATCTAACCAACCGGTACGTCTTTTCCTACCAGTAGTAGATCCAAATTCATTTCCTTTATCTGAAAGATAAGCATCTATATCATTATGCAGCTCAGTAAGAAAAGGACCGTTACCTACTCGTGTAGAGTAACACTTAGTCACTCCTAAAATATAATCTAAATTTTTCGGGCCTACACCTGTTCCGGTAATAACTCCGCCTATAGTACTATTAGATGAAGTAACATAAGGATAGGTTCCATGATCAATATCTAAAAGGCTGCCTTGCGCTCCTTCAAAAATAATAATTTTTTTATTTTTAATAGCATTATTTAATATCATCGTAGTATCTTGGATCATATCATCAATGATATTTTTAGCATTTAATAAATCCTTTAAAATAATCTTATAATCAAATGGTTTACATTTATAAATAGAGATCAATTGATCGTTATAATAATCAACTATTTTTTCTAATTTTATAGATAAAGTTTTTTCATTTTTTAAATCACCTACGCGTATAGAACGACGAGCGATTTTATCTTCATACGCAGGTCCAATTCCTCTTCCTGTAGTTCCGATAGCATTAGCTCCTAATTTTTTTTCACGTGCTATATCTATAGCAATGTGAAATGGCAAAATTAGAGAAGCCGAATTGGAAATAAAAAGACGTTTATTAACAAAAAAATTATTTTTTTCTAACATTTGTATTTCTTTAACTAAATCAGAAATAGAAATTACAACTCCATTAGAAATTATACCAATAACATTAGAGTGCAATACACCTGATGGAATTAAGTGAAGAATAATTTTTTTATGATTTGCTACTAAAGTGTGACCAGCGTTATGCCCTCCATGATATCTTACTACATAAGCGCTATTTCTAGATAAATAATCAACTATTTTTCCTTTCCCCTCATCACCCCATTGAGTTCCTAATATTACAATATTTTTTTTCATTTATTTAAAATACCTATTTTTTGAAATATTTTTAATTAGAAATAATTTGATTCATATATTGAAAAAATTTATTATCAGAACTAATTAAAATTATGTTATTTTTATTTTTAAAACTGTTTTCATAAGCATGTAGACTACGAATAAACAAATAAAAAGATGAATCTTTTTGAAAATTATCTGAAAATAGCTTTGCTACTTCAGCTTCTCCTTCACCTTTTAATATTAAAGCATTTTTTCTTGCTTCCGCCAATATCATAGATACTTTATAATCAGCCATTGCTCGTAACTTCTCCGCTTTTTCTTGTCCTTGTGAGCGCTGACTTCTAGCAACAGCTTCTCGCTCTGCTCTCATTCTATTATATATTGCTTCAGATACTTCAACAGGTAAATTAATTTGCTTAATACGAACATCAACAACTTCAATACCTAAGGCATTCATACTATTAACATTTATTTCAGATAAATTTTTTGAATTTACTGTTCCCTTATTTAAAGATTTTAATACATCTAATGTTAGTCTTCCTCTAGAATCAGTGACAATTTCTTTTACGTTTAAACATCCTATTTCAGAACGTAATCGAT